>NZ_JBFUES010000581.1:0-4804 GCF_056403875.1 Bradyrhizobium sp. P2_E8 | reverse complement strand
GACGGTGCACCCTCTCCCCTTGCGGGAGAGGGTGGCTTCGCGTGAGCGAAGCCGGGTGAGGGGTCTCTATCCTCACGAACAGGCTGACGCGTCGTGAGAACCCCTCATCCGGCGCTTCGCGCCACCTTCTCCCGCAAGGGGAGAACGGAAGAATAGCTACGATCCACCGCCCGCGGTCCCCGAATTCACCGGTGCCAGTTCGTCTTCTCGGCAGCGCCAGCCGTCGGCGGCTTTCACGAAGGCGAAGGTGCGCTGGATCCTGAGGCGGCGCGTGACGTTGAAGGCGTCCGCGGAGCGCTCCTTGTTGCCGGCGGCTCCCGGCTGCGGACGACCCGTCCGGGCGTCCCAGCAGGTGCCGGTGCAGGCGGAGGCGACTTTGCTGCATGTGGTGAAGGGCGCCAGCACGACCATTTCGATCTCGCCCGTGACCTGCGCCTCCTGGTCGGTCACCTGGCTGTCGACCGMGTAGACGCGGTTGATGCGCAGGAAATTGCCGCACGAATTGGCCGCGTGAATCCGCGCGGCGCAGAAGTCGACGGCGTCGGTGTCGGGCGACCGGGCCGCGACCTGGCGGCCGAACACCTTCTTCGGATCACCCTTGGCGGCTCGGATGTCGTCGGCCTTGTGCGTCAGGTAGTCGGCAAGACAGCTTTCCGCGGATTCGAGCTCTTGCAGCGGCACGTTCTCCTTGCCGACGAGATTGCATCTGCGGTCGCGCTCTCGCGTCCACCGGCCGTATTCGGCGAAGGCAAAGCGGGCCGCGGTCGGGTCCAGTTTGCCGATTAGGCCCAGCACCTGGCTGTTGAGCTCGGTTTCGGTGAGCGCCAGCGACGGGTCCGCGCAGATCAGCGCGCCCGCCGCCGTGTTGGCCGCGAGACAGTCGAAATCCGGATCACGCACGATTGCGGCACGCTCTTCGGTGACCTTGAGAAGGCACGCCTTCACGCGGTCGAGATCGTCGGCGCGGACCGCGGTCTGGCCGATGATGCCGCAGCCGAGATTGCGCTGTCGGATCCAGATGGCGTTTTCCTCGATCGCCGGCAGGCGATCGGGCAGGCGGGCGAGCCGTGCCTCGATTGCCGTGCTCAGCTTCTCGGCGGCGGCGGCAAGCTCGGCGTCACCGCAGAACAATTGATTGCCGGGGTCGCGAATCTGCTGGCAGTTGTTCTTGGCGAACAGCGGCAGTCTGTCGGCGATGGAGCGGTCGGATGGGCTGGATTGCGCGAACGCGGGTGCCGCGAGCGTCAGCAGCGCAAGCACAATCAGTCCGATGAACCGCATTCCGGTCGTCCCCCGCATTGCCGGAGGCATGCTAGCGTCACGGATCGCGCGGTGGAATGGGTTTGTGGGAGAGGTCTATCGGGCTACAAGAAAATCAATGCGCCTCGGCGGGAGCCATCGACAGCCGTACCGGCTCGTCGACATATTTCATCACGGCCGACTGGTAGAGCACGAACAGCGGCTGGTAGGTGCGCGCGTCGTCGTCCTCGACCATCGCCATGCGGCGGTTGTCGAGCATCAGCCAGTGGCCGTCGAGCTTTGCCGCGGCAACCGCATGCTCCTCGCCGGCGCGGGTGTCGCGCACCACGACGATGCGGAGGTCCTCGGTGGCAACGCCGGCGAGCCGCAGCGCGGCCAGCTTGGCGATGGCGTAGTCTTCGCAGTCGCCGGCGCCGCGCTCGAAGGTCGCAAGCGGCGAGCTCCAGACGTCGTCGACGCCGTCATTGGCGGCCCGGATCGAGAGGTTGATGGCGCGATTGGTCTCGCCCAGCCGGGCGCGGCCGTCGCGGGCGCGGGCCTGGTCGACGATGGCGAGCAGCTTGAGTGCCGCAGGCGATGCGCAATTGTCCCGGTCGCCGTCGCACAGCGCGAGCTGCACCATGTCGTCGTCGAGCCTGGACTTCAGCGCGGACCATTTCTGCTGGAGGCTGCCGGACGAGATGGCAAAGGCGAATACGCCGAACGGTTCGGCGGATTTGCGCACGAGGACGCCGGCACCAGGCGACAGCAGCGTGCCGGCGCGAAGCTCTGCGGCCGATCCGAACAGGACCAATCCACACAGGACAAGGATTGCGCGCCAGGCGCGCGAGCGAGCAGCGGTCTCCATCTGACATCCCCTTCCGGCTTCGCCAGATCCCCCTCGACCTGATCGTGCCGGGCTTTGTTGCTTTCACGGAGATAGTGCGAGACGGGCGGTTCTGTTCTGCTTAACGCGGCCGGCAGGGGTCCCAAAACCGTGGGACAGGCTGAAACGGGTCTGCCCAAATTGCGTAAAATTTTACGAATCGGGGGATAAGAGGGGTCCGTTTGCCGCGAAATAGCACCATTTGCAGGCAGAAGTTGTGGGGGCGCTGATTCTGCCGCCTATGGCTAACGGCCCGCTATTTCACGGGTTCTGTTAGTTGGGTCACAGATTTAGTTCCGTATTTCCCGCAGGATGCCAAGGGGCCCCACGAAGAAAAGATGACACGAGTATCTGCCGCTTGATCTATACGGCAGTTTACTTTGGATGACCGGAAATGCGCGAAGTTCGCTCGAATTCTACCTCGATATACTGCGAGAAATACTTCACCTTCTCTCTGAGGGCAGTGCTCCCAGGTGGCTCCGATCGGCAAGTGACGCGAAATCACACAAGCAATAGACGGTTTCGCTAATGATTTAGTAATGCTATGCAAGCTTAGGCGGACGATACTTACTTAAATTTTAACTCTTTTACGGTGCCCGGTTGAATTACGCTGGCAAATTTGACGCCGCGATCATCTTGGACGGCCAGGGTTCCCACCTGCCCGGCGAGGTCTATGGCGATTCCTTTACCGCCAAGCCCTTCATCGCGAAGGCGCACGGTCACGTGCCCGACGGCGCGTTCGTGGTTCCCGACCCGAACCTGATCTTCAACGGCGAGTTCAAGCGCGCCGGTCTCGACCTTGTGCTGTCCCATGAGGGACACGAATTCGTCGTTCACGATTATTTCAGGGGCGACAAGCGCGCCGCGATCGCCTCGCCCGATGGCGCCCACCTCACCGGCGACATCGTCAGCGCGCTCACGGGCCATGTGCAATATGCGCAGGCCGCGCCCGGCGCCGCCGCGGCCCAGGTCATCGGCCACGTCACCAAACTCTCCGGCAGCGCGACCGCGGTCCGCAACGGCGTCTCGGTCATCCTGAACAACGGCGACAATGTCGAGAAGGGCGACGTCGTCTCGACCGGCGCCGATTCGACGCTCGGTATCACCTTCATCGACGGCACCGTGTTCGGCCTGTCCTCAAATGCGAGGATGGTGCTGAACGAGATGGTCTACGACCCCAACGGGTCGAACAACTCCTCGCTGCTCAGCCTGGTCGCGGGCACCATCACCTTCGTCGCCGGCGAGACCGCCAAGCACGGCGACATGAAGATCGACACGCCGGTCGCCACCATGGGCATCCGCGGCACGGCGGTGCTGACCCAGATCAACTTCGTCGTTCCCGCCGGTGGCGGCGATCCGCAGCCGCAGGCCAGCTTCCAGGTGCTGGTGGAGCCGAACGGCACGACGGGTTCCTACATCCTGTTCGACAAGGTCACGCTGCTGCCGATCGCGACGGTCAACCAGGCCGGGCAGATGATTCAGATCAGCGGCGGCAACGTCTCGATCACCAATGCGCTGATGTCGCCGGACGTGCAGAAGCTGATCACCGACGTGTTCACGCTGAAGTTCACCGACACCAACACCAACACCAAGCTGACCTCCAACTTCACCGACACGATCACGCAAACCGGCCAGGATCTGGTGTTCAAGTCGGGGTCGGGCGCCGTCGTGATCGCGACCTTCACGAACCTCAATCCGCAGGGACCTGAGGCACCCGGCACTTCCACGCCGCCCGCCACCCGTATTCCCGGCCAGCCGCTGGCGCGAAGCCTCGATTCCGGCGGCAACGTGAAGACGGCGTTCGCGCTGACCGAGCGCGCGGACACCACCGGCGGCACGACGCCCGATACGATCTCCGGCCGGATCACTTTCGTCGACCAGAACCTCGGCGACCGGCCGACGGTGAAGGTGAGTCTCGCCGATGCGCCGAACTACGTTTACAAGAGCGCCGGCCAGCAGGACGTCACCGGTTCGCTCACCGCGCTACAGAAGCAGGACATCGCCGCGACGCTGATCCAGATCAACGTCGCCGCCGACGGTGGCAACAACAACAACGGCTCGGCGGTCTGGACCTACACGATCCCCGACCACGTCTTCGACTTCCTCGCGGCCGGAGAAACGCTGACGCTGACCTACATGGTCCGCGTCGACACCAATTTCGCGGTGAACCCCGAGTCCGCGTTCATCCCGATCACCATCACGATCACGGGCACCAACGACAAGCCGGTGATCTCGACCAGCGTTCCGGTCATCACCTTTGAAGGCGGCACCAGCGTGCCGGGTGGCCCGCTCCGCAGCGATGTGCCGACGTCGGGCACGCTGGACTTCACCGACGTCGATCTCACCGACAAGCATACGGTGTCGGTGGCGCTGACCAGCGCGACCCTGCCTGATGGCAGCACCGTTCCGCCGGGGCCGCTCGCGGCGTTCCAGAGCGCGATGTCGGTCGCGATCGCCGCCGGCGCCGACAGCACTGGGGACGGCACCGGCACCATCAACTGGTCGTTGGCCGACCTTCCCGTCTACCTCGCCGACTTCATCCCGGACGGCGAGGTGCTGACGCTGACCTACACCGTGACGCTCACGGATTCGCAAGGCGCCACCTCGCAGAAGACCATCACCGTCACGATCACGGGCACCGATGCGCCCGCGGTGGTGTGGATCGCGACCGACCACGCC
>NZ_JBFUES010000580.1:0-4811 GCF_056403875.1 Bradyrhizobium sp. P2_E8 | reverse complement strand
CCGCAGCACCGCCTCGGGCCTCAAGACGATGTCTCATCCAACTCTGGGCGTGCTGCATTTCGAGCACACCAGTTTTCAGGCCAACGATGATCCCGCGCTGAAGCTCGTGATCTACACGCCGGTCAGGGGCGGCGGCTCAGGAGGCCGTGCGTTGGCTTCCGGGAGTTAGGTTGCTCGAACGCTCGGTCTGATCTGTGTCAGGGCGACGCCGGAGATCGCGAGCAGCCCACCGACGATCAACTTCGGGGTTATGCGGTCGCCAAGGAACAACACGCTCGAAAGCAACGCGAACACCGGAAGTAGCAGGCCGAAGGGGGCGACGCGGCCCATGGAGCAACGCGCGATCAGCCAGAACCAGAGGCCAAACCCGACAATTCCTCCGATGAAGATGGTGTAGGCGAGGGCCAGCCAGCCGCGTTCATCCGCCGTGACAAGGCTCGCCAGTTGCCCATATTCGAGGAGCAGCGACATCACCATGACCTGCGGCACCGTGAACAGCGACGACCATCCCATCAACATCAGGGGATCGAAAGGGCCGTAGCGTTTCGTCAAGACGTTGGACACCGCGAAGGCGAAGGCTGCCCCGACCACGAGCAGCAGCGGCAGCGCGTTTGCCGACAAGCCGGGCCCCGCTGCCAGCACGACCACGCCGACGAATGCAAGCGCCACACCGGCGGACGTGGTGGCAGACGGTCTCTCCGCGAGCAACGGCCAGGCGAGCAGGACGGTGAAGGGCGTGGCGAGCTGATACGCGATCGCCGACAGGCTTCCCGAGCCGAGCCCGAGGCCAACATAGAAGAGCCCGAAATTCAGTCCGCCAAGGAAAATCGAAATGGCTGCGACCGGGCCGATCTGGTGGCGCGCGGGCCGCTTGACGAACGGAACGAGCAGCAGCGCGATGGCCAGGAAGCGCAGCGCGAGGAAGAAGAGAGGCGGAAACTCCGTCACGCCCACTTTGATGGCCACGAACTGGTAACCCCAGAGCAGGGGAACGACGACCGCGCAGACGATCTGGATGGCAGACATGGCATCCTTCCTTTCAAGACCGGTCGGTCCAAATATTGGCGCGCGACAACGGCGGAAGGCGCGGCATGGGTTGTTCACCTGATGAAGCGGTCGAGCAGCGCGTCGGCGGTGGCTTGCGACGTCATCCGTGCCGGTTCCGTCTTGCCGACCACGCGCAGCCCCTCGACGAAACAGACGAGAATTCGGGCGGCACTTGAAGGCTCGACACCGTCGGCCAGCTTGCCCGCCGCCCCCGCACGCGAAAGTGCATCGGCCAGCCTGGCCTCCATGGCCTTGAAAAAGCTCGCGACGCGCCGACCGACTTCGGCGTCCTGGCCGGCCAGTTCCATGGCAGTGGCCACGAGCAGGCATCCGCGCCGGCCACTGGCACCGCTCGTGCGGTCGACATAGCCGGCAAGGAAGGTCCGCAGGCCGTCGACCGGCTCCCTGCGGGGGGCGAGCTCGATATCCATCCGGGTCAGAGCATCGGCAATGTAGTGATCGAGCGCACGCAGGAACAGCGAGTGCTTGTCACCGAAAGCAGCGTAAAGGCTTCCACGCGAAAGCTTCGTCGCACGAAGAAGGTCGGGGAGCGCCGTGCCGTGATAGCCGCGCGACCAGAACACATCCATCGCGCGCTCGACAGCGGCTTCCACGTCGAAACTGCGGGGGCGACCGCGGGGCAACTGCATTGGGGCTTGGCGGCTCATTGCCAATATATAGACCGATTGGTCTTTAAATCGCAAGCACGTTGAATCCGGATGCCTCTTGGCCGGTGAAATTGAACGCTGGAAAGGGGCGGATTGAACCCGCCTTGACCCGCTAAGCCGCCGCTTACGGTGCGTGGCCGGAAGCGCTGTGACCGGATCGGGAAGGCCACCGGCATATGTCGAGTGGCCTTCGCGCTTAATGTGGTTTGCGGGGCGGCGCCCCGACTAGAGATCGATGCTAACGGCGATGTTACGGCCCTGTAGTTCGGCAATCTTCATTCCGTCAGCCTGCACCTGCGCAAACTCCGGGTCCTTTGACACGGCCTCCTGCACCTTGCCGTAAACTTCCCAGCTGGAGTAGCGCGTCGTAACCAGCAACTCTCCTGCCCAGGGACCGGTGTGGAAACGGGAGAGCCGAAGAAATTCGGCACCGTGTTTTTCAAAGATTTTCTTCGCCTGCCTGATGATCTGGACCATTTCCTCGGACTTGTCGGTTTTGAAGCGAGTAAATTGGACGATCGGCATGGGATACCTCCATAGTTGTGTAAAATGTCCATGAGGCATGTATCGAGCAACGTTCGAGGAGCGAACCTCCTGTTCAAGCTCGATGAAGGTTCGTCTTCAGCGGCGCGATCCCGGTTCAGTCTTCGCAAGCGGAAGCAACTCTGCCGTTTCTCGGCGGATGGCGGCGCACCGTCACTGGCAAGCAAGTATTCGCGCGGAGTGGTGTTCGCGGCGAACCTGAGATTTGCTGAACCCACGTAGCGCATTTCGAGTGCCAGAGTGGTTGTTCGAACGTCGCGATCGTGGTGAAGCGCGCTATGCACGCTGGTGGGCGGAGTTGCTGATTGTACCGAGGGACTCGTGGTGCTACGTTTCAGCACGTCATTCCGTTTTCGGTTTGATGCGACGAGCGATCGGGCTTACGGACCGCCGCTCGTTCATTTGAAATTGGAATACTTGAGCCAATAGTGCCCCGCCTCCGGCTCCCCTTTTGAGCTCGGTCGGACGATGTTTTTCATTGGCCCCCGTTCTTCCCATTGACTCGGAGGCGGGTTCTTTTCAGTTGAATTTTGCAACAAGTCGATATTCGACATGTGCATTCTGACAAGCCAAGCGGATCGCGCCGCACCACATCACCATCTGAACGCGAGGTGGGGCAGCCATTGCTTGATGGTTGCATTGCTCTGTGCCGCTTCCTTGTTTCAGGTCACGCCCAAGGCGTGGGGACAATGCTCGGCGCGCGACGTCTTACAGAATCAACTGAAGCTCGGCAAAGTTCGCGCAGTTGATTTGCCGCAAAAACTCATCGGGTCCGCCCGCGATGTGCCGACATGGAAGACGATTGCCGTCGGTACCTTTGGCAACTCCGTTGCGTTGCGCGATGCATTGGATTCCGTCGGTTGCAGTATCGGCGGGCTGGCCGCGGAAGTTCTCGCTCGACCGGCCTTCACTGTCAGTTCCAACAAGATGGACGTAGAGCTTGTGGCGGTATCCGCGGTCGAGCTTGGCTTTAAAGCCGATAGCGTGCCTCTGGCCGTCATTTACGCGCGAGCCCGGCAACTCGGCTTTGAACTTGCGGCAGCGGAGGTCGGTCCGCAATTGCGCCTTCAATATCTTGATCAGCCCATGGGCGAATTCCTCATCGTGGGAATGCAGCCAATCAAGACGTGGAGCGGAGAGCCGGTGGTTCTCAATGTGGCAAATGGCGGAGCCGGATTGATCCTGATCGGCCAGGACGGCAGCGATGACGCGGAAATACCGGCGACCTCCCGTCTTCTCTTCGTGCGGCCGCCTGACCTCAGCGGCGGAATCGCGGCCGCTCTCCTGCCGCCATGAAGACGAACAACCGAGTTTCGAGCAGGCGAGCGCTGACAGCGGCGTTGTGAGTTCTTTGGGTGTGAATGGGTTCACAACGACGTCGCCAGGCGAATGCTATGTTCCAGCTGTTTAACTGCCGACTGATTTTTTGAAGAGTTTCTTTTTCGAACAGCCTCTGAGGAGAGGATCATGTTCAAGCAATTCCTCTTGGTCGCGGCGATAGTCTCCCTAACGTTAGCCACATCCACGAAAGCCCATCGCGAATATGCTTTGGAGCGCATCGCGTCCGCCGAGTCGCGTTCGGTTTCGTTGCATTCTGATACAGCTCAACTTACGGAAGCCCTGTTGGATGACATTGTGACTTGGCTCTCATCGAATTTCGACCTGCCTGCCATCAAACAGCGTCCCGTCGTTGAATTTGCATCGAAGATGGAGCTTGCGAGGTTGCGTGCGAGGGACCGTACTTCTTCGCAAGGCTTCATGGAAAGCGATGGGCAACTAGCTCGGCGCGAGGTTGTCGCACTTTACGACAACGAGACGAGAACGATCCTGCTTCCTGATGATTGGGGCGGCACTTCGCCGACCGACCAATCGGTCCTGGTACACGAAATGGTCCATCACCTTCAGAATGTTGGAAAGCTCAAATTTGATTGCCCTCAGGCGCGAGAGAAGTTGGCCTACCTGGCTCAGGATAAATGGTTAGAGCGGTTCGGACTTAGCTTGGAGAATGAGTTCGACGTCGACATGTTCACAGTGCTGATTTCATCAGCATGCATGTATTGATTGTGACCGGTCGATCCCAGTCGCTGTCGAACGATTGCCTTTCCAAAGGAGCGCAAAGCTGAGATCGTCTCGTACGTACCAACAAGATCTTCAGCGGATTTGATTGATGGCTAGACTCTTGGCGGTCCTCGCAATTGCATTGGCGATCCTGGCGATGGCTCGGGGGCAGCAAAATCAGTTTGCATCGCTGCCAACAGGACTCGTGCCAGCGGTGCTTGTTCCCTGAGTTCTCCTAAGGTGACGGGTTCATCCATTCAGCCGGTGGCGCACAGGTCCGCTCGTGGCCCAAAGCGTATTTCCGAGGTGGCGCAGGCGAAGTCAGCAACGGCCCCAGAGTGAAGCTACGTTATCCCACGGGCCTTCGAATGGTGCTCCTGCGCTTACGGCGACGGCACGGCCGAGGGTGGTGCGGTGACGTTCGGCAGCGGAATGGCTGGCCCAGGGCTCGCCGGCCAGGGACCTTTCGGCTTGGCCGCTACCGACGAGCACGCC
>NZ_JBFUES010000579.1:0-4815 GCF_056403875.1 Bradyrhizobium sp. P2_E8 | reverse complement strand
CTGTAAGCGGCCGGCGAGTCAGGACGCCGTTCGGACCGCCAGACATTGAAGGTCGGACTTATCCTCGGGTGCAGGCCCGCTGCCTTGCGCCACGCGATGAACCGCCGGATGGTGTCGCCGAGCGTTGCCGGGTCGCCCCGATGCTCCATGATCGCCACCCGCGTCGGGGGCACATCGCGTATCGTCACGTCGTCAGTGGTAAATCTCTTCATGAGCTTGCTCCTCGCGTTGTCGAGAGGCCCGAAGGCCACAAGCCACGGCTCCCAGTCGGGAGAGTTGCGGAACGACGACGGCGATTGCCCGAACCGTTGCCGAAAGGCGCGGGCGAAGGCATCCGGGGCATCGTAACCGGCGTCCATCGCGATGTCCGTGACGCTTTGGGCGTCCGCGTAGGCCAGCCGGTAGGACGCGCGTTTCATACGGGCCAACTGGACATAGCGATGCACTGACAACCCGAAGGTCGCCGTGAACTGCCGGTGGAAATGAAACTTCGAGAAGGCCGCAACAGCGCTTAAGCTTTCCAGGTCCAGATCGCTGTCGAGATTCCGGTCGATATGCTCCAGCACCCGCCGCATCCGGTCCTGATAGTTTTGCAGCGCCCCCTTCATCGTCCCTCCTCCGTGGCGGCTCCAGTTAGTCGCTGACGGCCATGATTTGCTCGACCGATCTTGCGGTTTGGCAGATCGCAGGTCGCGCTCCAGCACCCGCCGCACCCGGTCCGGATAGTTCTGATGCGCCGCCTTCACCGTCCCCGTGGCGGCTCCAGTCAGTCGCTGATGCCAGGCGGCGTATTCCGCTTGTAGTCTTCCAGTTGGGCCTGGATCGCGCGTTGGAACGCTGGTCGGCTTACGCATCTGTCAACGTACGATCTTGTTGCCGAATAGTCGTTCAAAATGCCGCTGTCGGTGAGCTCCCTGAGGACAGTGCTCATCACGATGTCACCGGCCGTGAACCGCCCCTCGAGGAATTCCCTGTTCTCGAGCCAGACATTCAGGCCCGTCAGTTTCCGCCGCAGACCGCTTTCCGCGACCGGACGATAGTCTTTCACCCAGGGTTCACCTGCATGGAAAGTTTCCAGTCCAACAAAGTTCTTCGCGTGGGGTTCGACGGAATTCAATGCGGCGATGACCCAGGCGGTCACGCGTGCGAAACCCGCGGCTGTCGTGGGCGCCAGCGCCTCCGACTGCCTGGCAAGGTGCAATACAATCGCTCCGGACTCGAACAGCTCAACTTGATCATCGCGATAGGCTGGCACCTGCCCGAATGGTTGCCAAGCGCGGTATTCGCTCCCGTCCAGAATTTCGCGATCGACCAGGATGACGTCATACGGCAAGCCAGCCTCTTCGAGCGCCCAACGGACCCGATGATCCAGGGCATATCCTTGGGCAAACGGTGGAACCCACCGAAACGCCGAAACCTGCGGAGTCATTGAAGCACCTCTCTCATATCGTGAGGCATCCTATGGACAGCCGCCAACWCTCTCGGTGGGGTTCGCTGCCAAGCGTCTCGAACGGGTCCGAACATTTTTCGCCTAGTCGAGCACTGAACCGCAAGTGAGGTTCGCGATGGCGCCGGTCATTGCGCCGGCGCGGTCCGATGCAACAAAGGCAGCGAATTCCGCCACCTCCGCCAGTTTCGGCGGACGCTGAAGGAGAGCGCCCTTGCGCACCCAATCGTCGAGCATCGTCTCCACCGTCACGCCTGCGCGGTTGGCGAAGCCCTCAAATACCGCCTGCGCGTGCGATGCCGGCAATGCTTCCGGAATTGCGTCCGGGCGAAGACACACRACACGGACTCCACTTGATCCCAATTCGGCGGCGAGAAGCCGTGAAAAGGTCTCTATCGCTCCACACGTCACACCAAATCCCAGGACGCCCGGACCGGTTGCGCGTGCCCCCGGGGTTGAAAGGGTGAGAATGACGCCTGAACCCTGCTGGATCATCTGGAGCCCTACAGCCTTGGCCGTAATGAAGTTCGATTTCATGTAGGCTGTCACGGGGAACAAGAAATCTTCGAGCGAGAGCTCGGCAAGAGGCGCGCCCTGGACATGAAACATCCCGGTGGCATTCAAGGTTATATCGACGCGCCCGGCAGCGGCCAGGACATGCTCCAAGTGCCGGTCTACCGAGGACGCATCCAGTGCATCGACTTCAGCGATGTCGACAACGCCTCCTTTCCGCTCAATGTCCGCAGCGACGTCTTGAAGCTTGGAGAGCGTCTTTCCAGCGATGAAGACCCTTGCTCCTTCGCGAGCGAATGTCCGCGCGGCCGCGCCGCCAATCGCTCCACCGCCGCCGTATACAACGGCAGTCTTGCCCTCCAACAGCATCGGCGCCTCGCCTCAAACTGATTGCATTTTGAAACTACTTGCATAATGGGATCAGTTTTGTCAATTAGCTTCCAATGAGGACTTTGCGAATGGTTGAGCCACATCGGTCCGGCTGCCCGATCAATCTCACTCTGGAAATGCTCGGCGACAGGTGGAGCCTTATCGTCATCCGCGACATTTTGGTCGGCAATCGCCGGCATTTCCGTGAGTTGCTGACGCAATCCGAAGAAGGGATCGCGTCCAACATTCTGGCGGATCGGTTGCATCGCCTCGTCGATGCCGGGCTGCTCTCAAGATCCGACGATCCAACGCATCGCCAGAAAGCGGTCTACAGCCTGACGGAGCCGGCAATTCAGCTTGTCCCCCTGCTCGCCATGATGGGAGCCTGGGGACGCCGGCATACGCCAGCCACACGCGTTCTTTCGGTTCGCGCGCAACTCCTGGAGGAAGGAGGGCCGGATCTTTGGTCGGACTTCATGGATGAACTGCGGAGTCTCCACCTCRGACGTCCGATGAAGGGGCCGTCTGTCATCGCGAAGCTTCAGGCTGCGTTTGCGAAGGCGGTCACTGGACAGAAAGATGTCACCCCAACACCCGAAAAATTGCCCCGCCGGGTCAAGACGAAGAGATGAGCTGGTCAAAAACAACGCCTGACATTGCGTTCGGATCAATTTGTGGAGGCCGGTGCCAATGACTCTCACAGGCAGATGTTCTTGCGGATCTGTTCGATATTCGATCTCTGAGCTGCCGATCCGCGGCTTCCAATGCCAGTGCCGCGACTGCCAGCGCGATACGGGGACCGGTCATAGCTCCGTCTTCGTATTCCCGCGCAACGCTCTCTCCGTCACCGGCGAAGTGCGCGAAATCGCCCGCACGGCAGACGGCGGCGCGGTCAAGCGCAAAGGATTTTGTCCGAACTGCGGTTCGCCGATCTACAACAAACCGGACGAGAAACCCGAATTCATCGGCATCTATGTCGGCACGCTGGACGATGCCAGCACGTTCAAACCGGCGGTCGCCCTGTTCTGCTCGCGCGGCTATGCATGGGATCATCTCGATCCAGAGATTCCCAAGCTGCCGGAATGGCATCCGGGATCGCGTTGACGATAGCCAGATAGAGCGAAAGCTAGCGACGCATGGCGGCCAGCGTGCACATCACCGCCGAAGCGGCACCAACGCCTCCGACGATGACCCACATGCGCGGACCAAACATGGGCGCCGAACCCAAATGGGGATGCGGGATCACGAATTCATCGAGCCAATAGATGGTCGCCATGCTGATCCCGGCTCCGATGAGAAGGTTGGCGACGACGATCCATGACTTCGAGAAGGCGCGGTTCGACATCCATCGCGTCGCCGCGCCGACGGCAAAGGCGGCGGGCGCTCCGACGACATAGGCCCCGATCAAAAGGACAGGGATGAGCGTCAGGACACCAAGCGCGGTCGAGACCAGCGAGCCATTCGGCAGAACGGCGTCGCTTGACCTCATGACCATCTGCCAGAAGATTCCCGCGAGCGAGACGGCAAACATCATCGCGAATCCGACCGCCGGCCCCATCAACCCAAACCACACGGCGGACCGTTTCAAGAGATTGCCTTCCAGCCAGTCAATGCGGCGTCAGCTCTGTGCCGCCATGGGCGAATTCACGACTATGCCTCCCGGTCCCGCTCACCCGCCCGCCGTCAGCGCCTTCGCCAGCGCCATGTAGGCGGGCAGCGTCACCGGATCGTTGGCGGCGTTGCCCGCGACAGGGTGCGAGGCGTAGCGCGCGATCACCATCTCGGCCTCGGGATCGACGTAGATGCCCTGGCCATGGACGCCGCGCGCCATGTAGGCGCCGTGGGCGTTGTGCGTGACCCACCATTGATTGCGATAGGAGGCACCCGGCAACGTGGTGTAGCCGGCCGGCTTGAACTTTTCGGGATCACCGCCGCGCGCGATGTCCTCGACCACCGACGACGGCACAATCTGGCGGCCGTTGAAGCGGCCGTGATTGCGCATGGTCTCGCCGAAACGGGCGAGATCGCGCAGCGTGGTGGACAGGCCGCCGCCGCCGCTCTCGGTGCCGATGCGGTCGACGTGATAATGTGCGTCTTCCTCCGCGCCCATGGGCGTCCAGATCCGTTCCGAGAGAAGATCGGACAGCGTCATGCCGCTGGCGCGCCTGATGATCCAGGCGAGCACGTCGGTGTTGACGGTCTTGTAGGCAAAGGCCTTGCCGTGCTCGCCCTGCTTCTTCTGCGCGACGAGGAAATCGAAAATGGTGGTCGGGCCGTCATAGTCAGGCGGAATCGGCGCCATGCCGTTGGCGCGCCGCAGGCCCCACACATGCGAGTTCTTGTCTGTGTAGACTTCGGTGTATTCGAGGCCCGTGGTCATATCCATGACCTCGTGCACGCGCGCGTCCCCGAACGCGCTCGCCTTCAGCTCCGGCACATAGTCGGTCACTGGCGCCTGCGGATCGATCCTGCCCTCGGTCACCAGA
>NZ_JBFUES010000578.1:0-4822 GCF_056403875.1 Bradyrhizobium sp. P2_E8 | reverse complement strand
CTATGATGGCGTCTCCGCGCCCGTCGATCCCCGTGCACTGGCGGTGGCGTGATGGCTGGCGAGATGAAACAATGGCTGCGCTACCGCCATAGCGGTGCAACCGGCTTCGGCACCCTGACGTCCTCAGGCATCAGCGTGCACGAGGGCGAGATGTTCGGCCGCCATGCCGCCACCGGCAGGACGCTGGCGCTGTCGGAGGTCGAGTTGCTCGCGCCCTGCACGCCCAGCAAGATCGTCGCGCTCTGGAATAATTTCCACGCGCTCGCGGCCAAGCTGAACCAGCCCGAGCCGCCGGAGCCGCTCTATCTGCTGAAGGCCACCACCACGATCACGACACCGGGCGCGGTGATCCGCCGTCCATCTTACTACGACGGCAAGACCACCTATGAGGGCGAGCTCGGCATCGTCATCGGCAGGACCTGCGCCCGCGTCTCGCCCGCGGAAGCAGACCACTTCATCTTCGGCTACACCTGCGTCAACGACATCACCGCCAACGACATCCTGACCCGCGATCCCACCTTCCCGCAATGGGCGCGCGCCAAGGGCATCGACGACTACGGCCCGTTCGGCCCCGTCATCGCGACCGGCCTCGATCCGGCAAAACTGGTGGTCCGCACCATCCTCAACGGCGCGGAGCGGCAGAACTATCCGATCTCGGACATGATCTTCACCGCGCAGGAACTGGTGAGCAGGATCTCCCACGACATGACCCTGCTCCCCGGCGACCTCATCGCCGTCGGCACCTCCGTCGGCGTCGGCGTGATGAAGGAGCCGGTGAACACCGTGACCGTCGCGATCGACGGCATTGGCGAATTGACCAACGAGTTTCGGCTGTAGCCTTCCGTCATTCCGGGGCGCGCGTAGCGCGAGCCCGGAATCCATAACCACGAATGCAATTTGGGTGAGGGATTAGGCGCCACGTCGATCTCGCTCCACAACCGCTGCTTGTGGCTATGGATTCCGGGCTCGGCGCTACGCGCCGCCCCGGAATGACGACTGAGGACTGGCCAGCGCCCACCTAGGGAAAATCCGGCAACCATCCGCGCCTTCCACCGATCGGCTGACGCCGCCGTCCACAGGTCGCGCTATCGGAAACCTCCGACAATCCGCGCGCCCCTTGATCTCGGTTCCGCTCTCCCATAGCAACTATGGCGAGAATGTGTCCCGGCTTGAGGACGTCACGATGTGGCTGTTCTTCCTGGTTGCCTGGTTTGTCCTGCTAGCTGCCATCGCGCTTCTCGCCCAGCAGGCGTTTGGTTACGACCTCACCCACTTGCCCGCCCTGTTGGCGGGCCTCCCCATGCCTCAGCGCATCGCGACCGGCGCGCTCCCGGCCGTGGCGCTGGCGCTGATCGGCGCAACCGCCTGGCGGCTCTCGCGTCAGGACCGGCGTCTGGGCACGCTGCGCGACCGCCTGAAGAAGACCCGCGAGGACGTTGTCGCCGCTCACGCCCTGCAAAACCACCTCGACGCCACCGTCCAGCACCTGATCGAGAGCGACCCAAGGGAAGCCGTCTCCGCCCTTCACGACAAGCTGGGCGAGACCGAGCAGCGCGCGCGGCTGCAGCAGGGCCGCAACGAATCCACCGACATGCACGACCAGCTCGCCGAGATCCGCCGCCGCCAGCAAGGCCTGCGCGAGATGGTCGGCAAGGTCGCCGAGCAGCGCCGCGCGGTCGAACCGGTTTTCACCGAGATCCGCGACCGCCAGAACCAGCTCGAACGGTCGCTCCACGACCTCGAGACCGACGACCGCAAGAACAACCTCGCCGACCGGCTCAAGGACATCGCGCGGGACGTCTCGGCGCTGCTCTCGCGGGTGAACACGGTCCAGGACATTTTCGCGACCCTGAACCAGTACAAGGAAGATCTGGCGAAATCCCACGCCGAGCTGGTGCCGTTGCGGTCGTCGGACGCCGGCATCAACGCGGTGATCAGCGAGCTCGGCCTCAGCCATGACCGCCTCGCCAAGAGCATCGACGAGCTCGAGACCGGCGGCGAAGCGCCGCTCGGCACGCGGGTCGAGGCGCTGTCGAAGAACAAGATCGAGATCGAGCAGCGCCTGGCGCGCATCGACGACAGTTTCAACATCCTCAAGGCGATCCGCCTCGATTTCGAGGAGCTCGGCCAGCGCCAGGCCCAGCTGGAACGCTCGCTCGCGGATGTCGAGACCGACGCCGACGGCAAGACCCTCGTCGACCGCCAGAACGCGCTGAACGATTTCGTCATCCAGTCGCGCCAGCGCCTCGGCGCCTTGCAGGAGACGCTGGCGACGCTGAACGCCTTCAAGACGGAGTTGTCGAAGTCGCAGGCCGACCTCGTCCCGCTGAAGGCCCCGGTGTTCGGCATCGAGGCGCTGATCGCCGAGGTCGGCACCACCCGCGACCTGCTCGCCAGGACCGTCGGCGAGATCGAGGCGAACGGCGGCGTGCCCCTCGCCTCGCGCGTCGACGCGCTGACGAAAAGCAAGCGCGAGGTCGAAGACCGCCTCGCCCGCATCTTCGACAATTTCAACGCCCTCGATGCCTTGCGCAAGGACATCGGCGGCATCTTCTCGACGATCAGGAACAGCCTGAACCGGATCGGGTGAGAACGGACCGCCGGTAGCCCGGATGGAGCGAAGCGAAATCCGGGGAGGTCGTGCAAAGCGGCTACACTGGTCCCCGATTGCGCTACGCTCCATCCGGGCTACGAATACTCTCCGCCGCGAACCGACGAAACATCCAGACACACATCACATCTGCGCGCGCCCGATATATGCCGCCAACATGTCCCGCGCGCGCCGCAACTTGGACGCATTCGGCCGCCCTTCTGTGAGGTGTGTCTGGGGGCACGGCACTGCCGTGTTTGGACCAAACCTTCTAGGGGTATGACTGTGAAGAAGATTGCAATTGTTCTGGGTGCGACGCTTGCTCTGGTGACGGCTGCGAACGCTGCCGATCTGCCGCGCCGGCAGCCCGTGCCTGTCTATCCGGCGGAGCAGGCGCCGATCGGCAAGATGCCGATTGGCAAGAGCCCGGTTGGCAAGGCCCCGATCGGCAAGGCGCCCGGCCCGGTCGCAGCGCGCTACTGACGCGTAGCGACAAACGCGCAGCATCTGCGTAAGCGGCCGACAGCCGAGGGGGCACAGCGTGACGAACAAACCTGATCGATCGGGATCCTGCATCCTTGCGGGGTTCGCGCTTGCGGCGATGATCGCGTGCACGACGCCCTCGGCTTCGGCCCACGAAGCGAACAAGCGCATGGCCGATGCCAATGCGCTTGCGACGACCGACACCGCATCGCGACCGGCGCCGCAGTCGCGGCGGCCCGTCGCGCGTGCGGAGAAAGGCCCCTACTACGTCGACTTCCGCGCCCGGACGGCGGCGAGCTGGGGCCACGCCTTCGTCTGGTACGGCAAGACCAGCGAGCGCGCCGTCGAGGTCGCAGGCCTGACGCCCGCCGGCGACACCCTTGCTTACGTGCTCGGTCACCTCACCTTTGTGCCGTCCGAGACCGGCGCGAGCTACGGCGATCTCGATCCGGAATATCTGACGGCGAGCTATCGCGTCTATCTGAACGAAGCCGACGCCAAGCGCGTGTTCGCCTACATCAAGAAATYGCAGGCGAGCTCGCCGGTCTGGAACGCCGAGACCACCAACTGCACCGGCTTCATCGGCGACATCGCCGAGTTCATGGGCTTGAAGGTTCCCTATCGCTGGCAGCGCCCGGAGAACTTCGTCAACAGCCTGAAAGACATGAACGGCGGCCGCCAGATGGTGCGGCTGTCGGCGGAGTAGCGCCCTTCCCGTAGCCCGGATGGAGCGCAGCGAAATCCGGGACCGCTATCGCCGCATTACACGACCTCCCCGGATTATGCTACGCTCCATCCGGGCTACGAGATCTCACGAACACTCCGGCCTTGCCATCCCCTCGCGGTCATTGCCCGCGCAGGCGGGCAATCCAGTATTCCAGAGACAGCGATGTGATCCAGAGACGCCGCGGCGTACTGGATGCCCCGGTCAAGCCGGGGCATGACGGCATTGGGTGGAGCGGCGCCTCGCCCGTCGGGCAAAACACCCCGCACAAATCTCCCGCCTCGCCTGTCAATCCTCCGCCGCAAATATATTCCACTTTACCGAAATTCGGATTTCGCGTACACACTGGACACCCTGGCCCGAGACAAGGGGCGGATCGCGATCGTCACGAACCGCGGGCCGGGCAGCGATGGACGCGACGGCGTCGGGCGCGAKCGGCATTGCAGGGCGGGAAACCGTGAGCAATTGCCTTCGCGCGAACGACACGGCGCCGACAGCGTGTTCGCATGGCCGCGACGGTGAGCACACGCCAGCCGTCGAGGATGCATGCGAAGACGTGCGCGGACGGAGAAGTCGTGTGGTCCCGACGCCCGGGGTCTGTGCGTCAAGCCTTGCGGTGATGTGCGCTGCCCGACCGGACGCGCACATCAGCCAACCGTGAGGCGACGGGGGCAATAGTGCATCGCTCCCCGAGGAGAGCACGAAGGACACCGTTAAAACCATTCGCGCAGGGAAGGCCGGGCGACCGGCATCACCTGTGGTCCACCCCGTGTGCACTCTTTGTAGCGCACGGACCTGCGGGTGCCAGCCGGCGCCCGGCCTTCCCTGCGCCCTTGTCTCGATAAGGGCAATGCTAGAGGCATAACTCGGGCGACATGCGCCGCGAGAACGCGATGATGTGCCTGCTGTTTGAGATGTGAATTGGAGAGCGATGGCCTCACCACTTGCTCCGTCATTGCGAGCGCAGCGAAGCAATCCATACTGTCTCCGCGGAAAGATTCTGGATTGCTTCGCTACGCTCGCAA
>NZ_JBFUES010000577.1:0-4823 GCF_056403875.1 Bradyrhizobium sp. P2_E8 | reverse complement strand
GATCAGGTGAGATGCCCGTGAACAGGCGAAATGCTTCGGTCCCCTGGAAGATCGCCATGCCTCCGCCATCGACGGTGCGGCAGCCGAGGGCACGCGCCGCGCGCAGCAGCGCGGTTTCCGGTGGGAAGTAGACGATCTCGGCGACCCACAGATCGGGGCGCAGCAAGGCCGTCGGCAGCGGCGTGCCCGGATACTTGTCCATGCCGATCGGCGTCGCGTTGACAATTCCGTCCGCGGCAGCCACCGCCGCTGCGACATCCTGGCCGACTTTTAAGCGCCCTTCTACGAATCGAGGGGACAAACCGTCGACCACATTTTGCGCCTTGGCCAAGTCGACATCCATAATAGTCAGCTCCCGCACGCCGAGCTTCATGAGCGCGAAAGCAACCGCCGATCCTGCGCCGCCGGCGCCGAATTGGACGACACGACCGAGCGATGCACCCTGCTTGTTGCGGCGAAAGTTCTCGGCGAAGCCGAACCAGTCGGTGTTGTGGCCGATCATTCGACCGTTTCTGATGACTACGGTGTTCACGGCGCCAAGCGCGTCCGCGTCGGGCGAAAGCTCGTCCAGGAGGGGAAGGATCGCCTGCTTGCAGGGATGGGTCACGTTCAGCCCGTCAAAGCCCATCCGCTTTGCCGCCGTCAGCAATTCCGGCAGCGCCTGGGCACCAAGTTTCAACTCGGTCAGGTCAATCTTCTTGTAGAGATAGCGGATGCCAGCGGCGTCGGCGGCCGCTTCATGCATGGGCGGGGTGCGGGACGCGGCGATGCCGCTGCCAATCAGGCCGACGAGAAAGCTGGGCTTTTGATGCATGCTCGGTTTCGCCCGTCAACTCAAAGGGACAGTCAGCTCGGCGATGACTCGCGCCGTGTCTGGTCGAACGCCGCGCCACCAGGCAAAAGCTTCCGCCGCCTGCTCGACCAGCATGCCGACGCCGTCGGCAAGCTTGGCTACGCCTTCGGCGCGGGCCGCCTGCAAGAACGGAGTCAATCCTTTGCCGTAGGCGAGCTCGTATGCCAGCTCCGCACCGCGGAAGACATTGCCTGGAAGCGGCGGCATTTCACCTCGCAGGCTGGCGGATGTCGCGTTGACCACGACGTCGTAGCCCTCGGCGAGATCGGCCAGTTCGGCATAGCCGCTGACGATCAGGGGACCGCAACCGGCAAATTCTTCAGCCAATTTCACCGCTTTCGACAGCGTTCGGTTGACGAGAACCAGCTCCGACGGTTCCTCGCGCAGGAACGGCAGCAGCGCGCCGCGCGCCGCTCCTCCGGCGCCGAGCATCAGGACGCGGCGGCCGGCCATCTTGACGCCGAGATTGACGGTGATGTCCCGCACGAGGCCGATGCCGTCGAAATTCTCGGCAATGATCCGATCGCCGTCGAACTTCAGGCAGTTTGCAGCGCCTGCTCGTTTGGCGCTCTCTGAAAGCTCGGTTGCGTAGGCGAAAGCATCAAGCTTGAACGGAGCGGTGATGTTCAGCCCCTTGGCGCCCTCAGCACGGAATTGATCGACCCGTCCCTTGAAGCCATTGAGTGGCGCCTCGATCGCCTCGTAGACGAGGTCCTGTCCCGTCATTTTGGCGAAAGTGCCATGGATGAGGGGCGATTTGCTGAAGCCGATCGGATTGCCAATTACCGCGTAACGATCGCTCATGGCTCACTCCTGCACGGCGGCTTCGTTGTAGAGGACGCCGTCGCGCACCATCGCCTCGACGAGCTCGGCCGACAGTCCCAGCGAGGCGGCGATGCGGCGATTATCCTGACCGAGCAGCGGCGCGGGAGCGCGCACCGTGGTGTCGCAATCGGAGAAGCGGAACGGCAGATTAGGCAGCGTCACCTTGCCGAGCACGGGATGTTCCTGCTCGACCAGCATGCCACGCGCACGGATCTGCGGATCTTTCACGACTTCTTCGATGGTCTGCACAGGAGCCGACGGCACACCTGCTTCCTCAAGTGCCGCAAGGCAAGCATCCCGACACGGCTGCGACAGAGTCCAGGTGCGCACAATCTCCATGGCTTCGGCATAATGGGCGTTGCGCGCGGCAGGCGCGGTGAAGCGTTCGTCGGATGCCAACCTGTCTCCCCCGATCAGGCTCGCCAATCGCCGCCACGCATCGTCGACTTGCGCAGCGATGACAAGGTTGCCGTCCTTGGCTGGAAAGACCCCGTAGACGGTCGAGTCCGGCTGTCCGCTTCCAGTCTGCTTCGGCTGGTCGGTACCGCCGGAGAGGAAGTAACGCTGAACCGCATAGTCGTGCATCGAGACCATGCAGTCGTACAGCGCCAGATCGATATGCTGGCCGCGCCCGGACGACGCGCGGCCGACCAGCGCTGCATTGATGGCAGCCACACCATGAATGCCGGTATACATGTCAGCGAGCGGCATCCGCAGCAGCGGCGGCGCTTCGCCGGAATTGCCCAGTTGCGCCAGGGCGCCCGACATCGCCTCTGCGATCAGGCCGAAGCCCGGACGGTCGGCATAGGGACCGGTGTGACCATAGGCCGAAACCGAGCAGTAGATTAGTCTGGGATTGCGCGACGACAGAGCTTTGTAGCCGAGCCCGAGACGCTCAAGCGCGCCGGGGCGGTAGTTCTCGATGAAGACGTCCGCTGTGTCGACCAGCTTCATCATCATGTCGAGACCGCGCTTATCGCGCAGATCGATGCACAATCCCTGCTTGCCCATGTTCTGCTGCAGGAAGTAACCGGATTGTCCGTCCTTGAAATAGCCATGCGCGCGGCCCGCATCGCCCTGCTTCGGACGCTCCACCTTGATGACCTCAGCGCCCATCGCAGCTAAGCAACGGCCCATGAACGGGCCTGCCAGGAAATGGCTGTAGTCGATGACGCGAATGCCTCTCAGCGGCAAATCCTGGAGCGGCAGATCTTGCGCGGTCATGCCTGTTCTCCTGCGGCACTGGTCTTCGGGCGCATGGGAATCATCAGCCGGTGCTCGCCGAGCTGCACCACCTCGCTGCGCTGGTTGATCAGCTCCGATGGCAGCACCACGATGCCCCACCCTTCCCGCTTCGTAGCGCGCATTGAACCAACTCGGAACTTCACATGCACGGTGTCGCCAAGCTTGATCGGCAGCTTGAAATCCCACGTCCAGCCCAGCGACATTCCCGGAAGGAAACGGTACTCGGCACGGGTCTTCAAACCGTCGGCCAGGGACAGACCAAAAAGCCCGTGCGCGACACGCGTGCCGAAGGGTGTGGTCTTGGCGTATTCCTCGTCGACATGAACAGGCGTGAAATCGCCCGTCAGTTCGGCATAGGCATTCACCATCGCTTCGGTGACCGTCACCGAAGGGGTGACGCATTCGTCACCGACCTTGGCATCGTCCCAGTAGCGCTCATCGGTCATATCGCGTGTTCCTTAGGCCCGTGGATTGATCGCCAGCGCGGCTTCCACGGCGCCTGCGCTGGCTTGCAGGATTTCGACGTTCAGCCCGCCCGGCAGTTCGAGCCAGTTCGGACCAGCGGGCAGCGCCTTGGCGCCCCAGGCGGCGGCGCGGGCGAGCACACCTTCGTAATCGTCGACCATGATGCCGAGATGGGCGAGACGCCCCTCCGGTCCGGCAAAATTCGGATCCTCGATGAGTTGCACGCTTCCGAGCACCCACACCTGACGCGGGCGTGAACCATCGGCGGGTTGCTCGTCGCGAATTGCGAGACCAAGCACCTCACGAAAGAAATCGACGTGATGATCGACGTCCGACACGCGGATCGCGACGTGTTCGACATAAGCGCGGGGCAACGACATTGTCTCAGGCCTTTCCTGGATAATCGCTGCGGGCGTATTCGAGCCCTTTGACCAACGCGACGAGGGTGGAATTGACGGGGGTCGGCACATTGAGCTTGGCGCCCCAACGCACGACGGAGCCGTGGATGTAGTCGACCTCGGTCAGATTGCCGGACTGCAAGCTCTGCAACATCGACGTTTTGAACTCAGGCGGCAGTCCGGCCGACGCCATCGTCCACGCAAGGCGCGGATCGGCAATCGAGATCTTCACGCCGGCAGCTTGCGCCACCGCGATACCCTCCGAGATTGCGGCCAGCGCGCAATCTTCCAGGATCGGCAGCGAATAGAGACCGCCGTAAGTGAGCCCGGTCACGGCGGTGATTCCGCCGCCGGCGACGTTGATGAAGAGCTTGTCCCACATCGTGCCCATGATGTTGTCGCTGAGTAGTGTGAGAATTCCGGCACGATTGAAAGTCTCGGAAATTCGCTGTGCGCGTTCGGTCAGGCGTCCATCGAGCTCGCCGACGATGGTTTCCTTGCCGACCACTCCGGAGCGAACATGACCGAGGCCCAGCAGCACGCCGCCAACATAGGTCTTTCCTGCCATGACCCTGTTACGCCCAACTTCCTCCGAAAGGATGTCTTCGTGGCCAAGGCCGTTTTGCAGCGACATCACGACCGTCTGCGGCCCGATGATCGGCGCGGCCGCCCGAATCGCATCCCGCGTGTGATAGGATTTGACGAGGACGATGACGAGGTCCGCCACGATGCCGACCTCCGTCGCGGAGGTACAGGCGGAGACCTTCACGACGGTCTCGGCGTCACCTTCAAGCATCCGCAGACCACCGGCATTGATCGCGTCGACATGAGCCTGAAACGGATCGATCAACCAGACCTCGGCACCACCGCGCGCAAGCGTGCCGCCGATGGTCGAGCCCAGGGCTCCTGCTCCGACAAAGCAGATCCTCATCCGAACGCTTCTCCCTCGCCCATTCTGGCGTTGGATGCGTGCTAGCAGGCCGCCCGGTATTTGGATATGATATGATTATTATAACCATTATTGCAGATCGCAATGA
>NZ_JBFUES010000576.1:0-4846 GCF_056403875.1 Bradyrhizobium sp. P2_E8 | reverse complement strand
TCTCATGCGCGACCAGTGCGCTCTCGACCTCCGCGGTGCCCATGCGGTGGCCGGAGACGTTGATGACGTCGTCGACGCGGCCGGTGATCCAGTAATAGCCGTCGGCGTCGCGCCGGCAGCCGTCGCCGGTGAAGTACTTGCCCTTGTAGGTCGAGAAATAGGTCTGCTCGAACCGGGCGTGGTCGCCATAGACCGTGCGCATCTGGCCCGGCCACGACCGCGTCAGGCATAGATTGCCTGATGTCTCGCCGTCCAGCACCTTGCCGTCGGCGTCGACGATTTCAGGTGCTACGCCGAAGAACGGCTGCGTCGCCGAGCCCGGCTTCAGCCTGGTCGCACCCGGCAGCGGCGTGATCAGGATGCCGCCGGTCTCGGTCTGCCACCAGGTGTCGACGATCGGGCAGCGGTCGTCGCCGACGACGCGGTAGTACCACTCCCAGGCTTCGGGATTGATCGGTTCGCCGACCGAGCCGAGCAGGCGGAGCGAGGCGCGCGAGGTCTTCTTCACCGGCTCGTCGCCGCTCTGCATGAGGGCGCGGATTGCCGTCGGCGCGGTGTAGAAGATGTTGACCTTGTGCTTGTCGATGACGTTCCAGAATCGCGAATTGTCCGGATAATTAGGCACGCCCTCGAACATCAGCGTGGTCGCGCCGTTGGCGAGCGGCCCGTAGAGAATGTAGCTGTGGCCCGTGACCCAGCCGACGTCGGCGGTGCACCAGTAGATGTCGCCGTCGTGATAGTCGAAGACGTATTGATGCGTCATCGAGGCGAAGACGAGATAGCCGCCCGAGGTGTGCAGCACGCCCTTGGGCTGGCCGGTCGAGCCTGAGGTGTAGAGGATGAACAGCGGATCCTCGGCGTGCATGTGCTCGACCGGGCACTCGGTCGTCACCATCTTGGCCGCGTCGTGGTACCAGAGGTCGCGCGACGGATTCATCTCGACACTGCCACCGGTGCGCTTGACGACGACGACCCAGTCGACGCCGTCGGCCTTGGCGAGCGCCGCATCGACATTGGCCTTCAGCGGCACCTTCTTGCCGCCGCGCAGGCCTTCGTCGGCGGTGATGATCACCTTGGACTGGCAGTCGTTGATGCGCTGGGCGAGGCTGTCGGGCGAGAAGCCCGCGAACACCACGGAGTGGATCGCGCCGATCCGCGCGCAGGCCAGCATCGCATAGGCCGCTTCCGGGATCATCGGCAGGTAGATGGTGACGCGATCGCCCTTCTTGACGTTGCGGGTGCGCAGGATGTTGGCCATCCGGCAGACCTCGTCGTGCAGCTCCTTGTAGGTGATGTGTTTCGACTGCGAGGGATCGTCGCCTTCCCAGATGATCGCGGTCTGGTTGGCGCGCTTGTGCAGATGCCGGTCGATGCAGTTATGGGCGACGTTGAGGACGCCGTCCTCGAACCATTTGATCGAGACGTTGCCCGGCGCGAAGGAGACGTTCTCGATTTTCGTCGGCGCCTTCATCCAGTCGATGCGCTTGGCCTGTTCGGCCCAGAAACCGTTCGGGTCCGAGATCGAGCGGGCGTACATTTCCTTGTACTTGGCCTGGTCGACCCAGGCGCGCTTCGCCCACTCCGCCGGGACGTCGTAAATCTTCTCGGACATTGTTTCCCTCCAGATGCGGCAAGCCGAACACAAGCGACCGGCGAGCCGACTTGATCGTTGAACCGATTATGCGTCGGGCTAACCGGACCCGACAAGGTGCAMAAGCTGGACCTTCGGCGAGCGGCCGACCATGCGGAGGATCAAGCTGCGCAGGCCGGCTGTCGCAAATCTGAAACAGGCCATGAGGCGCCTTTCGGCTCTTTACCGAAATCTCCGGAACGGACCGGCGCAGAGCCCCCATGCAGCGTTCGGAGGTATTTAGAAACCGTCTCTCACTGATTCGGGACTCGCAATACGGTTCGGAACACCCTAAATGGCCAACCCGGGTCCAAAGAGACCCCTTGGAACAAACATCAGAACAGCCGCATTGACCGGTAACAGGCAGGGCTAAGGCGTAACACTATGATGGATCAGCAGAATCTCGGGACGATGCGGCCCGCTTCCGCCGATCCTTCCGCTATTGCGCTGGCCAAAGCCCTCGGACAATGGCCGAAACCGGCCGCATCAGCGCGCCTCAGCCCGAAAAAGGTCTTCGACGCGGCGCCCGCGGCGACAGTCGAGGCGCTCGCCAGGGAGCATGGCCTGCGGCTCGGCGACCAGAACGAGCTGACCATCCGCCGCATCAAGCGCGGCAAGGGCTATTCCTTCGTCCGCCCCAACGGCGCTCATATCCGCGACGCCCGCACCATCCGCCGGCTGCACGCCATGGCGGTGCCGCCGGCCTATCGCGAGGTGCGCTACTCGGCCGATCCGAGCACGCATCTCCAGGCCGTGGGACGCGATGCCGCGGGCCGGCTGCAATATCGCTATCACGCCGACTGGGAGAAGGTCCGCGAGCACCGCAAGGCGCATCGCCTGGAGAAGCTCGTCGGCGCGTTGCCAAAGATCCGGCGCAAGGTCTCGGCGTTCCTGTCGGGCGACGAGCCGACGCGCGAGTTCGCGCTCTCGGCGGTGATCGAATTGATCGCGCGCACCGCGATCCGTCCCGGCAACGAATCCTATGCCCGCCTCAACGGCACCCGCGGCGCCACCACGCTGCTGAAGTCGAACGTGACGCTGGAAGACGATTGCTTCGTGCTGACCTTCAAGGCGAAGGGCGGCAAGGCAGTGCGCAAGGAATGCGACGCGGCCAAGCTGGTGCGCGCCATCGGCATCCTGCGCGGCGTTCCCGGCAAGCGCATGTTCCAGTATCGCGATGCCTACGGCATCGTGCGCGCGGTCAACACCACGCAGGTGAACGCGTTCTTGCGCGAGATCGCCGGCATCAAGATTTCGCTGAAGGATTTTCGCACGCTGATGGCCTCAGCCGTTGTGGTGGAATCGCTGTCGCGGATCACGCCGGCGACCAGCCAGCGCGGCCGCAAGAAGCAGGTGCTGGACGCGATCCGTGCCGCGGCCGACAAGCTCTCCAACACGCCGGCGATCTGCCGCAAGAGCTATGTCCACGACACCATCGTCACCGCCTTCGAGGACGGCATCCTCGAGCGTTTCGCCGCGACCATGAAGGGCCAGCGCTCGCAGGCAAGGCGCGAGCAGCTTCTGGCGCAGGTGGTCGCGACCGCGGCGGTCTAAGCCGCCCGTCGCTACATCTTGTCTGAAACACCCTTGTCGGGACCGGGATCGTTGCCTGCGGCTGCGGCGGTGAGTCGCTCCAGATAGTGCGCCCAACCCTTCGCGTGTGCGGCGGCCTGTTCGTCGGTCGGCAGCCCGCTATGGGTCATGCGCAGCAGCGTGCCGCCGTCGCGCTCGATCAGGTCGATCTCGATCAGGCTCGAGCCGGGCGGCACTTCCTGGCCGCCCTCCCAGCCAAACGTGTAGGCCAGACGATGCACCGGCACGACCTCGCGGAAGGCGCCGCGGGCTGAGCCGCCGCGCGGGCCGACGCCCTTGAGCAGATAGAGCCCGCCGGGATGCAGCTCCGTGGTCGCGTCGGAGCCCATCCAGCTCAAAATCTTCTCGGGATCGGTCAAATAGGCGAAGACGGTGGCACGTGGGGCTGCGATCTGGGTCTCGCGTCGCACTACGAACGGTTCGGTCATCGGCGATCATCCCTGGGGCTGACATTGGGACATGGCGGCGGCCGAGCGGTACGTCAAGGATTGCCTCGTGACAAAGACGGCCTGCCTTCGCCATGATCGGGCCATGCACCTCGCTCCGACCCTCGCCTGGCTCGTCGACGCCGCCTCCGATAGTCCCGGAGCCGACCGCCTGCTTGCGGAACTCGGCGCGCACCTGGTCGCCGACGGCGTGCCGCTTGCGGCAGGCAGCCTGACGCTGGAGGTGCCACACCCGCTGATCGCGAAGCGGACCTGGCTGTGGCGAGCCGAGAACGGCACGGTGATCGAAGCGCTCGGCTTTGCACCGGGCGGATTGGCACCCGACCCGCCCAACGATGCCGGTCGCCGCTGGCTCCGCGGCATTGCGGACGGTGCCGTGCACGAAGATGTCGTCGGGCGGTCCGATGGGCCATTGCTCGGCTGGATCGGACCGCGTCCGTTCACCGCGGATGAAATCGAGCAACTGCGCCAGGCCGCGCGTTTTGCCGCGACGCCCCTTGCCGTGCTCGCTGCGCGCGACACGTTGCGGGCGACGCTGGATGCCTATCTTGGCAAGCGCAGCGCCGCGCGGGTGCTGGCGGCACCGCTGCGGCGCGACCTCGGCGAAACCATTCAGGCCGCGCTGCTCTATGCGGACCTGCGCGACTTCACGATCCTGTCGGAAACCACACCGCCGGCCCAGGTCATCGCGGCGCTCGACGCCTGGTTCGACCGCATCGCCGGTGCCGTCCACGCCTTTGGCGGCGAGGTGCTGAAATTCATCGGCGACGGCGTGCTCGCGATTTTTCCGGTAGTCGAGGCATCACCGCGCCGCGCCTGCGATGCGGCCTTGCGCGCCGCCAGCGCGGCCAGGGCCGGGATGGCCCATCTCAACAATGAGCGCCGCAACCAGGGCCTGCCGCCGCTCGCGTTTGGCGCCGCGCTCCATCTCGGCGAGATGCTGTGGGGCAATATCGGCGCCGCCAACCGGCTCGATTTCACGGCGATCGGTCCCGCCGTCAATCTCGCCAGCCGGCTCGAGGGATTGTGCAAGCCGCTTCGTGAGACCGTGCTGGTGTCGGGCGCGCTCGCCGCGGAGACGGACATGGCTCTCGTTGCGCTGGGATCGCATTCGCTGCGCGGCATTGCCGCGCCATGCGAGGTCTTCGCGCTGCCGGAGACGTGAGTCGGATAGCGT
>NZ_JBFUES010000575.1:0-4852 GCF_056403875.1 Bradyrhizobium sp. P2_E8 | reverse complement strand
GCCGAGGAAGGTGTCGCCGTTGGTCGACTTCACCTCGAACACGCCGTCGCCGATTTCGAGAATGGAGATATCGAACGTGCCGCCGCCGAGATCGTACACGGCGATCGTGCCGGTCTTGGTCTTGTCCAGACCATAGGCGAGCGCGGCYGCSGTCGGCTCGTTGATGATGCGCAGCACTTCRAGGCCSGCGATCTTGCCGGCGTCCTTGGTCGCCTGGCGCTGGGCGTCGTTGAAGTAGGCGGGAACGGTGATGACGGCCTGGTCGACCTTCTGGCCGAGATGGGCTTCCGCGGTCTCCTTCATCTTCTGCAAGATGAACGCCGAGACCTGCGAGGGCGAGTAGGTCTGGCCGTCGGCCTCGACCCAGGCGTCGCCGTTGGAAGCCTTCACGATCTTGTACGGAACGAGCTTCTTGTCCTTCTCGACCATCGGGTCGTCGTAGCGGCGGCCGATGAGGCGCTTCACTGCGAAGAAGGTGCGCTCGGGATTGGTGACGGCCTGGCGCTTGGCCGGCTGGCCGACGAGGCGCTCGCCATCATCCGTGACGGCGACGATCGAAGGCGTCGTGCGCATGCCTTCGGAATTCTCGATGACTTTGGCGTTCTTGCCATCCATTACGGCGACGCACGAGTTCGTGGTGCCGAGGTCGATCCCAATGACCTTT
Organism: Bradyrhizobium sp. P2_E8; assembly: GCF_056403875.1. Lineage (NCBI taxonomy): Bacteria > Pseudomonadati > Pseudomonadota > Alphaproteobacteria > Hyphomicrobiales > Nitrobacteraceae > Bradyrhizobium > Bradyrhizobium sp. P2_E8. The sequence continues at coordinate 4,188 of NZ_JBFUES010000575.1, read as the reverse complement.
CCCATGGTCCTGATATCCTTGTTTTTGCGGCAGGCTGGCTGGGCCCAGAAGGCACCCGAACCGAAACCCCCTAAGATCAAACATCCGCGATATTGCGATGATTGAGGCTCATATAGGAGGGGGGGAGGGGCCCGCAAGGACCGAACGCAAGTTTCGGCCGTGAAAACATTGGGTTTTGGAAGAACATATCCGGGCTGGATCGCCCTTGCGGGTGAGGAATTATTAACAGGTCCGGTCCTTGGCCGGCACCCCGCGACCGTGATCGGTCCCGCCCTGTTGCGGCAAGGCCAAACCCGTTAAAAGGCGGACCGGCCGGAGCGCCGCACCCAGGCTGCTGAGCGCGACAAAGCGGCCCGGTGGCCGACCATCGAACGGCCTCAATATGGACCAATCAGAGTGCCCATGAAGCTGACCCGCCCCCTCGCCGCGCTCGCCCTCCTCATTGCCTCCGCGCTTCCGGCCGTGGCCGCCGACGCCGTTTTCCCGCCCGGCCTGCGCCTTGGCATGGTGCCGCTGATCGGCCTCAACACGGCCAAGACCTTTCCCGGCTTCGAGAGCGAGGACGGTACCGTCAAGGTGCTGATCACCGAGCTGCCGCCGGCCGCCTATGGCGAGGTCGCGAGCGCCTTCAATTCCAACCCGGCCGGCACTGGCGGCGTCAAGCAGGACAAGATCGAGACCCCCGCGGGCCTTGCCTATTTCACCACCGAGAGCGGCAAGGCCGGCGAGACGGCGGTGAAGCGCTATTCGATGATCGTGCCGGGCGCCGGCTTCTCCGGCTATGTCGCGGTGCAGATCCCGGAGAACGCGACCAAGATCTACACCGACGAGGCGGTGCGGCAGATGTTTGCGAGCGCCGTCACCCGCAAGCAGGTCTCGGCCGAAGAGCAGATCGCACTGATGCCTTTCAAGATCACCGATCTTGCCGACTTCAAGGGCATCCGCACGCTGGCGCCGGGCTCCAGCCTCATCCTGGCCGACGGCGACGAGACCACGGGCTATGAATCGAAGCCGTTCATGATCCTCGGCCTGATCGGCGCCACCCCGCAAGCCGCCGACGACCGCGCCCGCTTCGCCCAGGAGGCGGCGCTCCAGATCCCCGGCGTGCGCGAATCGCGCGTCACCATGTCCGAACCGATCCGCATCAACGGCCAGCAGGGTTTCGAGACCCGGATCGACGGCGTCAGCGGCAAGGACAAGACCCCGGTGACCGTGGTGCAGTGGATCCGCTTCTCAAGCGGCGGCGCCTCGCTGCGCATCATCGCCAGCGCCCCGCGCGACCAGTGGTCCGCCGCCTTCACCCGCTTCCGCGCCGTGCGGGACGGCATCCAGCCGAAGGGGTAGCCCGAGGCGCTCCAACACACTCAACTGTCGTCCCCGCGAAGGCGGGGACCCATAACCACAGGGAGTGGTTACGGGGCGCGCTGGTAACTCCGAGTCTTCGCAAAACTGTTGCTGCGGCGTATGGGTCCCGGCCTTCGCCGGGACGACGGGAAACTAGCACGCCCAAGCGCTGGACAGGGCCGGCTGCATTTTCGGGCTTCTGTTCGTATACGAACGGAACTAGGCTTGCCTCCATTGGATCATCCTGGAGGGAGGCGAACGATGCTTGATCGACGACAAATCCTCGCGGCGCTTGGGACAAGCGCTCTCGTAGCCCTTGCTCCAAGCGTGCTCTTTGCGGCCGCATCGATCAAGCCGGACGATGCCTCCGCGCTGCTCGTGATCGACGTGCAGAACTGCTTCCTGCCCGGCGGCAGCCTCGCGGTGAAGGAAGGCGAGCAGGTCGTTCCCGTCATCAACAAGATGGCGAAAGCGTTTGCGAACGTGGTGATGACCCAGGACTGGCACACGCCCGGCCACATTTCGTTTGCATCAGTGCACTCCGGCAAGAAGCCGTTCGAGACCGTCGACCTTCCCTACGGCAAGCAGGTGCTGTGGCCCGACCATTGCGTGCAGGGCACCGACGGCGCCTCGCTGTCGAAGGACCTCGCGATCCCGCATGCCGAGCTCATCATCCGCAAGGGTTTTCACAAGGACGTCGACAGCTATTCGGCCTTCCTCGAAGCCGACGGCAAGACGTCGACCGGCCTCGCCGGCTATCTGAAGGGCCGCAAGATCAAGCGCGTCTTCGTCGCTGGCCTCGCGACGGACTTCTGCGTCGCCTGGACCGCGCTCGACGCGCGCAAGGCGGGCTTTGAGGTCTATGTCGTGGAAGACGCCTGCCGCGGCATCGACACGCAGGGCTCGCTGGCAAAAGCCTGGGCCGACATGGCCAAGGCCGGCGTGAAGCGCATTCAGTCTGCGGATATCGCGGTCGGCGCGTAGTCGACGCGAACGACTGCCAGACCCTCATCCTGAGGAGCGCGCTTCTTCGCGCGCGTCTCGAAGGATGAAGGCCGAGCTGTTAAATCGTGACCTTCATGGTTCGAGACGCCGCGCAAGGGCGCGGCTCCTCACCATGAGGTCTGCGAGCTAGTTGGCCGCGCCGCTCGACTCGTTGTTGTTCGCCGCGGGCGCAGCCTTCGCGCCGCCCTTGGCGACACCGACGAGCGCCGGACGCAGCACGCGATCGCCGATGGTGTAGCCGGCCTGCATGACCTGCACGACGGTGCCCGCAGGCACCGACGCATCCGGCACCTCGTACATCGCCTGCTGGAAGTTCGGGTCGAACTTCTGGCCCTGCGGATCGAACTTCTTGACGCCGTGCTTTTCCAGCGCATTGAGCAGCGAGCGCTCGGTGAGCTCGACGCCCTCGATCAGCGAGGTCAGGCCGGGATCGGCCGCGGCACGGGCCTCGGCCGGAACCGCGTCGAGCGCACGCTGGAGATTGTCGGCGATGTCGAGCACGTCGCGGGCAAAGCCGGTGATGCCGTAGAGACGGGCGTCGGCGACCTCCTTGGTGGTGCGCTTGCGCAGATTCTCCATCTCGGCCAGCGTCCGCAGCATGCGGTCGCRCGCCTCGGCGGCTTCCTGCTGCAACAGCTCGACCGAGCCGGGCTCCGGATCGTCGGGCATGATGTAGGGTTTTGACACCACGGGCTCGCCGGTTGGCGGGGTCGTGTCGTCGGGCTGCCGGTCTCGATCGGTCATCGGCTCTCTTCTCGAACTCGTCTCAAGGGATTGTTGGCCCGGATATCGTGCCTAAGCTCACGAAAATCAAGCGCCCGTGATCGGAGGAAACGCCGGTCAGCCCCCCAGAAGGCGGCTGACGATGCGGGCGGCGTAGTCCACGGTCGGGATTACGCGGGCATAATTCAGCCGTGTCGGCCCGATCACGCCCAGAACGCCGACGATGTGGCCGGCGGCATCCCGATAGGGCGAGATGATGGTGGAGGAACCCGACAGGGAGAACAGCTTGTTCTCCGAACCGATAAAGATGCGCACACCCTCGGCGGTCTCGGCCCGGCCGAGCAGGTCGATCACGCCGCGCTTGGTCTCGAGATCGTCGAACAAGAGGCGCACCCGCTCCAGATCCTCCAGCGCGTGCAAATCTTCCAGCAAATTGGCGTGGCCACGGACGATGAGCTGGCGGTCCTCGTTCTCGCCGCCGGACCAGCTGGCGATACCGGCGGAAATCACCTTCTGGGTCAGCTGATCGAGCTCGGCACGGGCTTCCGCCAGCGCGGTCTCAAGCTCGAGCCGCGCCTCGGCCAGAGTCCGGCCGCGAATCCGCGCATTGAGGAAATTGCCGGCCTCGGTGATCGCCGAAGAGGGAACTCCGGGCGGCAGCGTCAGCACGCGGTTTTCGACCTGGCCATCCTCGCCGACCAGGATCACCAGCGCCTTTTCCGGTTCCAGCCGGACGAATTCGATGTGTTTCAGCCGCGCATTGGATTTCGGCGTCAGCACCACCGCGGCGGCGCGGGTCAGGCCCGACAGCCGGGTCAGCGCCTGGTCCAGCGCCGCCTCGACCGACTGCGCCTGACCGACGGAAGTGAGCTGGCTCTGGATCGACTGCCGTTCGGCGTCATTAAGGTCACCCACCTGCATCCAGGCGTCGACGAAGAAGCGCAGGCCGAGTTCCGTCGGCAGCCGGCCGGCGGACGTATGAGGGGCATAGATCAGGCCGAGCTGTTCCAGGTCGGCCATGACGTTGCGGACCGAGGCCGGCGACAGCGGCATCGCGATCAGGCGTGAGATGTTCCGCGAGCCCACCGGCTCGCCGGTCGCGAGATAGCTTTCGAC
>NZ_JBFUES010000574.1:0-4875 GCF_056403875.1 Bradyrhizobium sp. P2_E8 | reverse complement strand
CCTCGGCATAAAGGACGTGAAGGATGGCGCCGACCAGGAGCGAATGACTGGTCTTCTCCCAATGGTTCCGCTTATCGAGCGAGCCTTCGGGGTCGACCAGGACGTCGGCGACGTTCTGGACGTCGCGAACCTCCCATTCCCCACGACGGACCTCGAGAAGCGGATTGTAGGCTGACGACTTTGGATTCGTCGGATCGAACAGAAGGACGCGGCCATGTCGCGAGCGGAAGCCGGCGGTCAGTTGCCAGTTCTCGCCCTTGATGTCGTGAACGATGGCCGAACCCGGCCARGCCAGCARCGAGGGAACGACSAGGCCGACRCCTTTGCCGGACCGGGTGGGCGCRAAGCAMAGSACRTGYTCCGGTCCGTCGTGCCGAAGGTAGTCGCGGTCGAGCTTGCCSAGCACCACRCCATCCGGACCRAGAAGTCCGRCYGCTCGAACCTCTTCTGCATCAGCCCAGCGCGCCGAGCCATAGGTCTCAACGTTCTTGGCCTCGCGCGCCCGCCAGACCGACATGCCGATCGCTGCCGCAATCGAAACGAACGTCCCCGACGCCGYGATGAAGGCACCCTCGACAAAGACCTGAGGCGCATAGGCGTCATAGACGAACCACCACCAGAAGAAGACCGGCGGGTAATAGATCTTGAAGCCTGCCAGTTCGAACCAGGGCCGCCCGAGTTCGGGCTGCCAGGCGAGCCGCCAAGCCGTCCACTCAGTTGCTCCCCAGATGGCGAGCAAAACGATCAGGCCGACAACGATCACCTGACCCCAGAGAATCTTGGTTCCGGACATCGAGAACGCCCTTCCGCAACTGAATTGGGGAGATTGCTAGAGGCCGAGGTCGCGCTTGCGACCAAAGCCCCATTCGATGCCACTGCCGTCTTTCAGGACGCCGGTGACGTGCTGGCCGAGCCTCTTCTCGAGCTCGCGCGACCAAGGCACGAGTTGGAAACCCAGCCCGTTATCGATCATGGCGAAGCGTCCCGAGGTAAGCGTCAGCCGCTGGCGATACGTGCCCGCCACGTGCTCTCCAGAGGCGGCCTTCACATGAGGCAAGCCGGTGTCGGCCGAGACCTTTGCGGTTACCTCGTCCAGTTCACGCCGGCGCAAGGTGTTCAGGAGGTCGCGCTGCAAGATGATGCGTTGGCCCTGCCGCGTTGCCAGACCCTCCTGGATCAGATGCTCGGTACGGGCTTCCATGGCGTCGCGGGTCTCGCGGCCGAATCCGCCCATGGCGAGCGGCACTGGATCGCGTTCGACCAGCCTGTGGTCGAGCCAGGTTGCGCCCTTCGCGGTGACTTGCCCGGCAAGATCGAGATCGGAACGGGTTGCCAGCACAATGGTCGGCCGCGGATCACCGGCTTGACCGAAGCGTCGCGCTTCGACGATGCCGCCGACCGGCGGAGCATGTTCAAAGGCCTCGATCCCGCGGAAGCGGACATGGTGGGCGCGGCCGTCTGTGCCGTCGATCAGGGCATAAGCCTCGCCGGTGAGTTCGTCATGCAATCCTCGATCGACAAGTCGTCCGACGATCCCGGACGTTGGCTGTCCGCCTTCGATGACGAAGTCGGAAACGCCACGCACTTCCCCGCGCTCACTAAAGGCGCGGTGCATTGTGTTGATGATGTCGCCGCGCATCCCGAGGTCGCGCAAGCTGCGCTCGGCCTCGAGCCCGACCATCCATCCCCCCGGTGCGCTGGATGCGGCAAGGCCCATCTTCTCCAGATGTTGAAGGCGGCCGACCATCAGGCGCCGGATCTCGGGATCGGACTTGCCCGGATTCTCCGGGCGAAGATCGACATACCCGGTCTCATCGGCCGCCAGCCGGATCTCCCGATCGAGCCGCGTCCATCGTTCAGCCGAAACCTCCCTCTCCAGTGAATTGCGCATCTCGTGCTCGGGTTTTGGGCCCAGTTCGATGGCGACCAGTTCCTCGGCGCGCGAGCGCAGGCCCTGGCTGATGTAGTCGCGGGAGATCACGAGATCCGCCCCTTGTTCATCTACTCCCCGAACGAGCAGATGAACGTGAGGGTTGTCGGTATTCCAATGATCGACGGCCACCCAATCGAGCCGCGTACCGAGATCGGTCTCCATCTGCTTCGCGAGATCGCGGGTGAAGGCCTTCAGGTCGGTCATGTCGCCGGCATCCTCGGGTGAGACGATGAACCTGAAATGATGCCGGTCGTCCTTGCACCGTTCTGCAAAGGCCGCGCTATCGGCACGGTCGCAGCCCTCATCGAACATCTCGGCTCTCTCGCCGCTTCGAGTCACGCCGTCGCGCTTCAGATATGAAAGGTGGGCGGTCAGGGGGGCCGAACGGAAGGCTCGGCCTTTGTGCCGAACCACGCGCGCCTTCACCACAACGCGCCGTGTCGGGCTGAACAATCTGGCGCGGCTGAAACCGAGTCTGCCGCGGCCAAAGGTCGAGCGCCCGTAGGCCGCAGAGCGCCTACCAAGGCCAGAGAGACTCGAGGTGTGCCCGGCTTTTTTCGCGGCGCGCAGCACCTGGTTGATGAAGCTCTTGGGCTTCGGCGCGCGGGTGTTGCGGATGCGCCCGGGCCGAACACGCAGATCGCTGTCGCCCGCGGTCACAGCCGGCCCTCCAAACGAGTGAAGGCGCCTACAGTGCCGAAAGCATCCCTGACTTGATTGCTAAAAATCCAAGGCGCGGCACGCGCCCCGACCGACCGGCGCGCCAGAACCCAAGCCATGACAATGGCTTGCGGTTCGACCGGCGAGCCCCTTTTATCTCGCCGTCCTGCTGTCGTGGTTACCCACTGCTCTCCCCATTCCGCCCATTCTTCTTCGGAGCACGCCAATGCATGAAAGCTTTCGCATTCGGTCATTGCGGGCCCCCCGCATCAGATCTCGCAATGAACAACCCGGTTGCCCGTGGCACAATGGCGGAGACGTCGTGAACGGAGATCGCCGTCGAAGCCCGGTTCGCCGGGCGCTCAGGCTGCACCCGGGCAGCGGTCTTTGAGTCTTCAGACCGAACAACGAAGAGCGTTCCCACCGACAACCGCAGACTCGCGGCTGCGCTGGAAGCTGCAATGTCATTGCCGATGGCCGGCACAAGCGTCTGCAAATAGGCTTGGGTCTCTGCTGGCAATGGACGGCCGACGAGATGTTCTTCATAGCGCGCAGGTCCCGCGTTGTAGGCTGCAAGGAAGCCCGGTGAACCGTAGCGGTTGCGCAGCTCGCGAAGGTACGCGGTACCCGCAAGAATGTTGTCGTGGGGGTCGCAGGGATCGTTGCCGAGGTCGTCCCGCAGACGCAGTTCTGCCCACGTCTCCGGCATGATCTGCATCAGTCCCATGGCGCCTTTCAGCGACCTGGCGCGCACGTCTCCAGCGCTTTCGACGTCGATGACTGCGCGTATCCAGCGCACCGGCACGCCGAAGCGACGCGAGGCCTCCTGGACGAACTCCGCAAATGGATCGCTAGTCGCGTACCTCGCTGCTGGGTCTGCGGGTTGCGTCTCCGCGACGGCAGGAACGCTACTCACGGTTAGCGCAGCGAACAGCGGTACGACAGCGCGCAGGCTCCTCTCGAACAAGCGCAAGCATGCCGCCGTGCTAGCGCCCGTCCAGGGTGAAGCCGCTTCGCGCCGGCCTTTCGGCCGCCCTGGACCGCCGCCGCGCGCGACGGCCGCGTAACTGTTGGTCGGGACGGAGGAACGGTCCCGCAATCGATCGAACAGAGGAATGGCGGCGCAGAAACGCACAATACGCACCATCATTCCTCCCACGTCCACAAAGGGAGCGCACGGCCCATGACGGCCGACGACGGCATGAATCCAAAGTATCGGCCGTCCAGCGAGTCGCTTGACTGCCAGTTCATGAGAAAGAGCTCGCCGTCGCCGACCACGCGGCAGCCCTGCCATTTCGGCAGTGGCCGGCCGCGTCCGTCGCGATCCCGCGCCTCGCCCATTGCAATGTCATCGACCGAAATCGTGAGCCCGCTTCTGCAGACCGTCTGCCCCGGCAGCGCCAAGATCCGTTTGAGCATGGGGACGCCGACCGGCAGGTAGCCGTTCAGGTCGAGAAAGGTCGCGAGCGGCTCCGGCGGCTCAACCGCGACCAGTTCGGTGACATGGTAGCGCTTCGCTGGCCGTAAACGATAGAGACCGACTGGCACGCTCGCCGATGCATTCCAGATGTAGAGCGGAAGCGGCTCCAGGGTGATTGTGGAGACGAGCGCGGCAGCAACCGCGAACGTCGTTGTCAGCGTCATCAGACGGCCTGTCATCGCATTACCCTCTGACGATGGAGCCAGGCCTGGTGGCGCGCCTTCGTATAGGGACGCGGGTTTTCGTTGACGGACAGACGGTTATGAACGTGATGCCAATGATCAGGAGCTACGTCAGCGGGATCGATGCCGAGCGCCTCAACGGCGTCGGTCATCTGCAGCACGCGCTCGACCTTCGACCAGCCGGAGAGCCGCAGCAGAATCTCTCCACCGGGCTGCACATACGGCACGGTCGAGCAACGCTGTCCCGATGCGACCGCGCGCAAGATATCGATCCGCGAAATGATCGTGCCAAAGTCGTTGGATGTCCAACGGACGAAGGCAAAGATGCTGCCGGGTGCAAATGACAGAACACGCCGGTGACGATCAAGCTTCCGTTCCTTCACAATGCGACCGAACCGAATGCGGTTTTCGATACGCTTCTCGAGCCACAGCACTTCCACTTCGGTGAGATCACTCATGCCGCCGCTCCCGAAGACTGAAATCGGGAGTCGTAAGCATTGGCGGCGGTGAAGCACCTGTAGGGCTTCTGCCGACAAGGAGGATTAACGGCCCGCGGTTGCCACGGTGAAGCACCTGTAGGGCTTCTGCCGACAAGGAGGATTAACGGCCCGCGGTTGCCA
>NZ_JBFUES010000573.1:0-4879 GCF_056403875.1 Bradyrhizobium sp. P2_E8 | reverse complement strand
GAAGAGAACCCCGTCAACCTCGACCCCCGCATGGCCAAGCTCGCCGGCGGTGTCCACCGTCTCGACGGCCAGCTCATGGTCGTCCTCGACGTCGATCGCGTCCTCGAGCTCGAAACCAAAGTGCAAATCGCTGCGTGAGCCAACGAAAACATCGAAGCCGGGAGAACCGAAATGAAAACGTGTTTGGTGGTCGATGATTCCAGCGTGGTGCGCAAGATCGCGCGCCGGATCCTGGAAGGCCTTGAATTCCAGGTGACCGAGGCCGAGGACGGCTCGAAGGCGCTGGAGATATGCCAGCGGCAACTGCCCGACGCGGTGCTGCTGGACTGGAACATGCCCGTCATGGACGGCTTCGAGTTCATGGGCCACATGCGCCGCCTGCCCGGCGGCGACCAGCCCAAGGTGGTGTTCTGCACCACCGAGAACAACGTGGCTCACATCGCCCAGGCGCTCAGCGGCGGCGCCAACGAGTACATCATGAAGCCCTTCGACAAAGACATTATCGCCGACAAGTTCGCTGAAGTCGGCTTGATCCCGGTCGGACAAGCCATGGTCTGAGTGTGTCTGGCCCGAGTGTTTCGGCCAGAGTGTTTTCAGTACAGCTTTCGAGAGGCCATCCGTGACCCCGACCGAGTATGAGTATCTGCGCAAGTTCCTGAAGGACAATTCCGGTCTCGATCTGTCCGCAGACAAGCAATATCTGATCGAAAGCCGTCTCTTGCCGCTCGCCCGCAAGGCCGGGCTCTCCGGCATCCCCGAGCTCGTGCAGAAACTGCAAGGCGGGTCGCGCGCGCTCATCACCGACGTGGTCGAAGCCATGACCACCAACGAGACCTTCTTCTTCCGCGACAAGGTCCCGTTCGATCATTTCCGCGACACCATCATGCCCGAGATCATCAAGGCGCGGGCCGGCCGCCGCAGCGTGCGGATCTGGTGCGCCGCCGGCTCGACCGGGCAGGAGCCCTATTCGCTGGCGATGTGCCTGAAGGAGATGGGTGCAGCCCTCACCGGCTGGCGCGTCGAGATCATCGCGACCGATCTGTCGCAGGAGGTGCTGGAGAAGGCCAAGGCCGGCATCTACAGCCAGTTCGAGGTGCAGCGCGGCCTGCCGATCCAGATGCTGGTGAAATATTTCAAGCAGACCGGCGAGACCTGGCAGATCAATCCCGAATTGCGGGCGATGATCCAGCACCGCCAGCTCAACCTGCTGCACGATTTCGCSCAGCTCGGTACGTTCGACGTCATCTTCTGCCGCAACGTGCTGATCTATTTCGACCAGGAGACCAAGATCAACATCTTCAACCGGCTGGCGCGCCAGATCGAGCCCGACGGCTTCCTGGTGCTGGGGGCCGCCGAAACCGTGGTCGGACTGACCGATACGTTCAGGCCGATTCCCGACCGGCGCGGCCTCTACAAGCCGAACGATCCGCGTGCCGCCGCGGCCAAGCCGGCCCTTGCCGGCGTGGCGCCGCGCATGGCGGTGATGGCAGGACGATAGGCATGGCCGAGGATGGAAAAGGCGCGGAGCGCGTGACGTTCAGTCGCGGCTATGATGTCTGCATCATGGCCATCGACGGCACCTGGCGCCGTGACTGCAAGCTCAACGCCATTTCCGACACCGACGCCATCCTCACGGTTGAAGGCTCGATCCAGGGGCTGAACCTGAAAGAGTTCTTCCTGCTGTTGTCGTCCACCGGCCTTGCCTATCGCCGCTGCGAGCTGGTGCGCGTCAACGGCGCCGAAATGGACATCCAGTTCCTGCGCGGCAAGAACCGGAAGAAGCGCGGCGCGGCCGGCGGCCACGACGCGGCAGCCTGACCGGCGCGTGGCGGCGCCGGCGCTTTCCGCCACGTTGCTTTACATTTGCTGAAACATCCGGACGAATTTGTCGCGGCGGCTTTACGTGGCCGAAGACCGCGCCGTGTATCCATTGCTCGTCTCAATCTCAGGAATACGGCAATGCCCAGAAGTTCCCTCTCCCCCGTCCCGTCAAACCTGCCCGACGTCGCCGAGCGGCGTGCGCTCCAGCTCCTGGTGGTCGATGACGACGCCACGCAGCGCAGCCTGATCACGGTCGCCGCCAAGCAGGCCGGCCACGAAGTCACCGTGGCGCCGTCCGTGGCGGAAGCGATCGAGAAGCTCCGCGCCGCGCGCTTCGACTGCGTGACGCTCGATCTCGTGCTGGAGGATGGCGACGGCATCGACGTGTTGCGCGAGATGGCGAAGGCCAAGTTCGCCGGTGCCGTGATCGTCATCAGCGGCATGGACGGCAAGCGCCGCAGCGCCGCCCGCAGCTTCGCCCGTTCCGTCGGGATCCAGCTCCAGGGCCTGCCGAAGCCGCTCGATCTGGCGGCCCTGCGCATCAGCCTCGCCAACCTCGGCAAGACCGCGATGGGGCTGCCGGCGATCCACACCTGGGGTGGTGTCGCCAGCGACGCGATCGTGGAACGGCACCGCACCTGACGCGCGGAGCTGCCATGCAATCGGGCGCGGCCGCCGCCGCGCCGATCGCGACCTATAGCGGGTCGTCGGAATCCGACAGGTATTGAAGGGCGCGGTCAAGACCCGCCCGACAGACGTTGAGGGCGGTGCTCGCCGTGGCATAACGCGGCGTGACGTCGTCGAGCACCAAAATGTCGATGGAACCCGCCCGATCGCCGCTGTCGTCCCGCTCCAGGCCTGCGTCGAYCATGGCTGCGTCGATCAGGCGCATGCTGCTCTGGATCTGCGCGATCAGGCAGCGAAGGTCGGCCGCGATCAACTGACGGCTGTCGGCCTCGGGCGTCGTGACGAGAAGTGGCGTGCCAGCCGAATTTAGCATGGATATTCTCCGTCCCCCGCAATTAGGCGCCATGCCGCTACTTGTGCGTTAAGTCCATGTCCCGTACAAATACGGGTGGGCCGAATCCGCGCCGAACGCCATAAGGGTTGGCGCGGACGCGAGTCCTCAATGCCGAATGGACTCTAATGCCAATTGGACATGGCACATGGCCGAACAAACCTCTCGCGGTGAAATCTTCGTAGTCGACGACGACCCGGCCGTTCGCGACACCTTGTCGATGGTGTTGAAGGCGGCGGGCTATGAGGTGATCTGTTTTGCGGACGGCGCAGCGCTGCTCTCCGTCGCGCGAAACCGCACACCGGCTGCGATCCTGCTCGACGTGCACATTCCCGGAAAGTCGGGTCTCGACATTCTGAAGGAGCTGCACGGTGAGGATTATCCGGCGCCGATCTTCATGATCTCCGGCCAGGGCGACATCACGATGGCGGTGGGCGCCATCAAGAGCGGCGCGCTCGACTTCATCGAGAAGCCGTTCMGCGGCAGCGAGATCGTCGGCCGCCTCGACGAGGCGATCGGCGCCTATGCGCGCAGGCAGGCGGAGAACGCAGCGCCGAAATTCGGCTCGCTGCATTTCCCCGGACGCGAGCCGTTGACGCGGCGTGAGCGCGAGGTGCTTGAGCAGTTCGCCGCCGGTGCGTCCAACAAGGAAGCTGGCCGCACGCTCGGCATCAGCCCGCGCACCATCGAGGACCACCGCGCCAACATCATGAAGAAGCTCGGTGCGCGCAATGCGGCCGACCTGATCCGGATCGTGATGACCGCGGCGCAGCGCGCGTCGTAAGTCTTTCGGTTGAGCTTTCGCAGCCCGGGTGAGCCAACGGGTCGGCGCGAAGCGCCGCCCGATGACAGGCTCCGCGACACCCGGGAACACTGCCGCAGAGTCCCGGATGTCGCTTCGCTCATCCGGGCTACAGCACGGCGTGCTACCCCAGCAGCGCCTTGCGGATGATCCGCGCGAGATCCGATTTGCGGTAGGGCTTCGCGAGCAGCAGAACGCCCGAATCCAGCCGGCCGTGATGGATGATCGCGTTCTCGGTATAGCCCGACGTGTAGACCACTTTGAGATCGGGGCGCGTCTTCATCAGCTCGTCGGCGAGCTGCCGTCCGTTCATCTTGCCGGGCATGATGACGTCGGTGAACAGCAGGTCGAACGGCTTTCCGGCGGCGACGATCGCGAGCGCTTCCGCGGCGTTCGCAGCCTGCAAGGTGACGTAGCCCAGCGCGTGCAGTTGCGCCAGCACGTAGTCGCGCACCAGCCGGTCGTCCTCGACCACCAGGATCGTCTCGTGTCCGCCCTCGATCGTCGCGGGGACCACGCCGTCGCCGACCGCCGTCGCCGTCTTGCCGGGCGGCAGGTACATCTTGATCGTGGTGCCGTGGCCTTCCTCGCTGTAGATCTTGATGTGGCCCGCGGACTGCTTGATGAAGCCGTAGACCATCGAAAGCCCGAGTCCGGTGCCCTTGCCCGGTCCCTTCGAGGTGAAGAAGGGATCGAACACCCTGGCGAGCATGTTGGATGGAATGCCGGTTCCGGTGTCGCTCACGGCGATCAGCACATAGTGTCCGGGCCGGACGTCGTTGACGCTGGCATAGACCTCGTCGAGATAGGCGGCGCCCGTCTCAACGATCAGCTTGCCGCCGCCGGGCATGGCGTCGCGGGCGTTGAGTGCGAGGTTGAGGATCGCCGTGGTGAGCTGGTTGGGATCGACGATCGCAACGCAGCTCTCCCCCTCGAACACCGATTCGATCTGGATCTGCTCGCCCAGCGTCGGCCGCAGCAGCTTTGCGGTGTCGACGATCAGCGAGTTGATGTCGATCTCGCGCGGCTGGAGCGGCTGCTTGCGCGCGAACGCGAGCAGGTGCTGGGTCAGCTCGGCGCCGCGTCCGGCGGCCTCGTCGATCATCCTGGTGATCGCCGCAAGCTCGGGCTCCTTGGCCACTGCGTCGCTGAGGATTTCGATCGTCCCGGTGATCACGGTGAGGATGTTGTTGAAGTCGTGCGCCACGCCGCCGGTGAGCTGGCCGACCGCCTCCATC
>NZ_JBFUES010000572.1:0-4881 GCF_056403875.1 Bradyrhizobium sp. P2_E8 | reverse complement strand
TGTCGGTACCTCGATGATTTCGTTTGATGTCGGCGCCTGCACGGCGGCGGACTTTGTCGTCCGTCCCGTGCAATCCTGCAGCAGGGATACAATTGGATCCGGTCCCGGATAGGCGAGCAGGATGCTCATCCCGCTCGCGCCAACGTCGATGCCGGCATGATCGGCTTCGATGAAGATCGCCTCTCCGACGGTCGCATTCGCCCGTCCGACGCGCCCCTTCCCGTCGATCACGAGGAGCCAGGCTTCCCGATCAGTATCGAGCTCGCAATGCGAATTGGCCTGGAGATCGATCCGCTCAAGCACGAAAGGCGGACTCGCGACCAGAACCGTACGACCATCAGTGAGGCGCCGCGCAGGCAATTGCGTTGGCGGCGGCCCGGCATCGGAGGCGGCTACGGCGCTGTCCTCATGCAGCTCGCGCTGCCGGCCAAAATCGAACAGACGGAATGTCGTATCGCTGCGCTGCTGGATCTCGGCAAGCACGATATTGGCGCCGATGGCGTGGATCGTGCCGCCGGGAACGAGGATGACGTCGCCTTTCGCGACAGGACGCCATTGCACATGGCCCGCAATCGAGCCGTCCCTGATCGCCGCGCGCAACGCCTGCGGCGTGAGAATCCGCTTCAGTCCCAGCGCAACCCGCGCGCCCGGTGGCGCCGACAGGATGTACCACGCCTCGGTCTTCCCGTTCGGCAAGCCGATGGCATGCGCGAATTCGTCATTCGGGTGAACCTGGATCGACAAGGGCTGGCTGGTGAACAGCAGCTTCAGCAGGAGCGCCGGGCTGGCCGCACGCTCGTCCATACGCCCAAACCACAATTCGCCGACCGGATCAGCCGAAGCGTCGATGCTGCTCCAGGGACGTAGATCGACGCGGCCCCAGGGTTTGCGGGCGATCTCTATGGAGGCATGCTCGATGGTCATCTCCCGTCCGGCTCAAGCCAGCCGATGGAATGCCGGCGACAACGGCTCGCGAACGAGCCCACTGAGATTCAGGGTCTCGTCGCATTCCCCGATGTCCGAGAGTAGAACCTCGCCGACGCGATGCGCGACCATGCTGGGTCGCCCGTCATGGAAGCCAAATTGTGTATGTGACATGGCAGATCCTCCTGGTTATGGCGCTGGTTCACGCCGTCGACCTGCTGCCACGCCCGCGCTGCTTGGTTGCAAGCCTCAACAACCGCGACAGATATTCTTCAGCTTCGCCGCGGTTCGGGCCTCTTCCGCAACGAATGGATCCTTGTATGGGGCCCGAGATAGATCGTTTTCCACGGCAATGGGCTTCTTCACCTTCGGAGGAAACGCGGCGTCGTAACAGGCGAGCCGTCCGCTCGTGCTTTCGATCGCGTGGCAGTCGGATTCACCGGCGATCGCGCCTTGCGCAAATGTGCCGAGCGTCAATACGACAAGGAGCGTTTTCATCCAGATACCTTTCCGGGTGGCGTTCACACGAGGCATTCTCTTGCGATGAACCGGGCGCGCCATTTGACGTACCGCAGGCGTCACCTCATGCCTCGAACTGGTCGAACTCATCGGAGAGCAGAATCCGGCCTTGCGGCGTGCATATCCGCACGTCGAGATAGCCTTCCTGCAACAGCTCCCTCGCCTTCTTCAAAGCGGCAGCCGTCGTGGTGCGACCCAGGCTCACATAGCCGCTTCGATCGCGCGCGCTCACCAGATATTGGAGCGGCGTCCTATCCATGCAGAAAAGCCGCAGCGGCCACCAGGAGCAACAGAAACAGCGGGACGATCACCGGCGGCACGATCCAGTCGGCCGGACGAAATCGAGACATGCACGCTCCTCCTCGTTCGGCGGGAGCGCTAGTGACCCTCAGTCACCGATGGATGCCATGGGAAGGGCGGTGATCCCGTGACCCTACGCTTACGCCCCGCCAATAGCGAGCTTTAAAACGGTACGCGACATCGACGGGGCGGCGTTGCCTCGGCCCGCGGCGTCGTTTAGTCAAGCAGCCGACGGCAATATCAACACGGGCACGGCCAGCATGGTTACAGTCTATTTCGATCTCGACGGCACCCTGACCAACCCGAAGCCCGGGATCACCCGCTCGATCCAGTATGCGCTCGAGCGCTTGGATCTCGCGGTGCCGAGTGAGGACGAGCTGACCTGGTGCATCGGGCCGCCGCTGCATGCCAGCCTGAAAAAGCTGACGGGAACCGACGAGCTCGCCGACCGGGCGCTGCTGCTCTATCGTGAGCGTTTTGCCGATATCGGCCTGTTCGAAAACGAGGCCTATGCCGGCATCATGGACACCTTGGCGACACTGGCCGCGACGACGCCGCGCATGTTCGTCGCCACCAGCAAGCCCGCGGTCTACGCCACCCGCATCGTCGATCATTTCGGCCTGAAACCGTATTTCGAGCGCGTGTTCGGCTCCGAGCTCGACGGCACGCGCGTCGACAAGCGCGACCTGCTCCGCTACGCCCTCGACGAGGCCAGGGTCGATCCCGCCAGTGCGATCATGATCGGCGACCGCAGCCATGACGTGGTCGGCGCCCGGACCAACGGCATGACCGCGATCGGCGTGCTCTACGGTTATGGCAGCGAGGCGGAGCTGCGCGACGCCGGCGCGCATCACATCTGCGCCGCGCATCCGGACCTGCTCGGCCATTGTGTGGCCTAGGCGCTGACCGTCTCCACCGCGGCCAGCATGCCCGTTTTCGAGTGACAGCCTCGATACTCGAAGAACTGCTCGTCCGCGGCCGCTACGGTAACCTCGTGGTAGAGCCGCAGTTTTGCTGACGGCCCGAGCGTCGAGAGGTATTTCATCGCCGCGCCGAAGATCTTGACGTGGGTCGGATGTGACTCCGCCCAGCGTTCCAGCGCCGCAAGGCTCTTCCACCAGCTCTGGCCGTAGGACTTTTCGCTCACGCTGCCGTCGGCGGCGAGCACATTCATGTAGCGGTTGGCGTAACAGCCGATACCGAGGCCGTCGTCGCGCAGAAAATCCATGCCCTCGCGCAGCACCGGCTCGACGTCGTCGAGATAGAGCTTTCGCTCCGACGCCTCGGTGTCACTCCAGTCCTGCCCGGACCGGATCAGGCAGAGATTGTCGTGCGCCTTCACCCGCAGCCGCGCGCCATCGCGGACCAGCTCGGGCACCCCGCCGGGTGCCATCGCGTCGGTCTGCGACAGCGGGATGCGATCGCGCATGCCGCCCCAATAGGCGTGCTCCTGCACCTCGCCGCTCATGCCCTCTGCAATGACGGCGACACCCTCGGGCCGGCCGAGCGAGGAGAACAGCGTCTCGTGCCGCGCCACAGCGGGACGCAGCCCCTCGATGAAGGTGCCGACACCTTCCCGCTGCCTTCCGGTCCACGCCTCGCGCGCCGGCGCGAACCAGGCGTCGAAGCGTGCGACGTCGTCCCAGTAGGCGACCGAGACGACGTTCTCGTAGCCGGACTGGTCGACATAACGCGCGCGGTCCCAATGCGGCGGACCGTTCTCCGCAGCGAAGAGAGCCGCGATCTCTTTCAGCGCGCCCGTCGCAGCCGATGGCGCCACGCCGCGATACTGGACGCCGAAATAGACCATTACGACACGGCTGACGGCGGGCTTGTAGCGCGCCACGAAGGACGGATATGGCGGCTGGTAATCGTCCGGCACGCGCTTGTGGCGCGTGCGTTGGGTTTCGAGATGCAGAGGAATTGCGGATTCCATGGTCGTGCCCTCCCCTCGATCCGGCAGTCAGCTCGCCGCCGCGGCGATGTCCGCGGGCTCGACGGTGTCGACCGGCAGTGCGAACTGCTCGACGCGCTGGTATCGCTTCTTGTTGAGCAGCAGCCGCGTGACGTCGGGCCGCGAATAGTGCCCGGCGGGATCGGCCGCATTCTTGGCGACGCCGATGGCGCCGAGGTCGATCTCGGCAATCAGCAGGCCCTCCTGATCCGGCGCGAGCTTGTCGCCGATCTGGCTGCCGTCGGGGCCGTAGATCGCGGCAAAGCCGCCGCCGACGTGCAGCAGCGCGTGCTTGTCGGGCCGGTCGCAGAGTTCGTCGATCATCACCTGCGACACCGTCGCGCACGGCGCGAGCACGAAGCAGGAGCCCTCCACGGCATAGACACGCGAAGCGGCGTTGTTCACCTCGGCGCCGAGCGCGGGCGCGAAGGGATCGTAGAGCGAGAAGCTCGGCCAGGCCGCGACATGCACCTGCTCGTTCTGGGCATACATCGCGTATTTCGACAGCGGCTGGAGGTGCTCCCAGCAGCACAGCGCGCCGATGCGGCCGATGTCGGGCCGCGCGTGCACGGCGAGATCGCTGCCGTCGCCCTCGCCATAGACCGTGCGTTCGGCATGGGTCGGCCGCAGCTTGCGGCGCTTTGCGATGGTCTCCCCGTCGGGGCCGATCAGCCATTGCGCGAGATAGAGGCTGCCGCCGTCGCGCTCGGACAGGCCGACCACCGCCGTCAGCTTCGCCTTGCGCACGGCATCGCGCAAGCGCTCGGCCTGCGGGCTGTCATAGGACAGCGAATTGTCGAAATAGCGCTGCACAAAGCCGCGGCCAATCGCCCAGGCCGGCGAGTCCATCCAGATATGCCAGGGGTAGCCGGGGATGAAGGCCTCCGGAAACGCGATCAGCCTGGCGCCCTTCTCGGCGGCCTCCCGGATCAGCGCGATCGACTTGTCGATCGAGGCGTCGAGGTCGAGCCAGGCCGGCGCCGCCTGCACCACCGCCACCTTGTACTTTGGATGTTCGATGCCCATTGCCGCCTCCATTGCCGGTTGATCGCAGACCTCGTCCGATGCAGTCTATTTGGCCAAGCCGGGCGGCCGGGCGCTCGACCAGGGCGGAACAAAAACTCGACCGGGCGGGATCGCCGCCCCCGGTACGGAACTTGCCTGCAATCAGGCCGGATCTGCGC
>NZ_JBFUES010000571.1:0-5935 GCF_056403875.1 Bradyrhizobium sp. P2_E8 | reverse complement strand
GGATTGGGGGGCGATCCGGTCGCTCCGATCCGTTCCGGGGCCCGTGAGGGAACGATGCTCTTGCCCACACGCCGTCATTGCGAGCGCAGCGAAGCAATCCAGATTCTTTCCGTGGCGGCAGTCTGGATTGCTTCGCTGCGCTCGCAATGACGATGTTGAGACAGCCGTCCACTCTTACCCCCGGTGTCGTCCCGGCGAAGGTGTGGCGTCAGCTCGTATGCGGTGAGCAGCAGCCCTAATACGTGATCTTCGGCGGCAGCTTCTTGGCCTTGGCGATGATGTCGCCGACCGATTTTTCCGAGGGCAGGATGCGGACGAGCTTCTTCTTCTCGTTGGCTTCGCGCATGCTCTGGGCGAGTCTTGCCGGATTCCGATAGGCGAGCTCGCGCACGGTGGTGACGCCGGCGGCGCGCACCAGGCCGACCTTGGCCCGGCCCATCCCGGGAATGCGCATGTAGTCGGAGACGTTGGCCCATTCCAGGAGCTGCTGCTCGCTGATGCCGGTCTTGGCGGACAGCGCCTTGCGTCCCTTCACGGTCGAGGCCGCCTCGAGCAGCGCGTCGGTGGTGCGGATTCCCTGCGCCTTCAACTTGTTGGCGGCAAAGGCAGGCAGGCCCTCAATCTCGGAGATCGGATATGTCATGATACTCAATATGAAAAGCGTAGCTCAGGCAAATTGGCTGAGGCCCGGCGTCCCTGCGATGATCTTGCCCACCTGATCCGCTCCGATTTTGTCTCGGCCGAAGCGAAAAAGTTCACGGGCAATGTTCTGAATCTCGGACATGCCAAGTCCCAGGCCCATCAGGCGCGTGCCCACGGCCATCAGGCCGCCGCCCATCAGCCGCGACAGTCCGCCGCCGCTCCTGGACGCGTCGATCGCCGCTTCCGCGCCGGGAATATGACTGATCAGGGCTTCGACGTTCTCGGAAGGGCCCTCGCTGCGGAGGAAGCCCAGGATAATGCCGACGGTCTTTTCAGCGACAGCACTATCTATGCTGGCGTTTGTCGCCAGCCGCCCGATCAGCTCGTCCATAAGACCCCGCCCCTCAACCGGTTTGCATGCCGGAGTATTGCTTTCGAAAAACGATCTTGAGCCGGTGTGATGTGAAATACAAGGCGAACATGCGATTCGGCTTCGAACGCGCGAAAGGTGTTGCAGCGATGCAAGAGCGGAGATGAAAACAGCAGTAAATTACCGCGGTGCGAACGCGCCGTTCCTACTTTCGGCCGATGTCGTCCACTTGGTTTCCGACCATGTCGCAAGATCGGATCGTGTTTGAACGGTTTCAAACGGCGTGCGACATGCGGTAAACTGCGGAACCGGCATTTGAGTTTCAATACGCGAAACACGGCAGATGGATCAGAGAAAATAATGACCGCACAGGACAGCAAGCTCGGCGACACCGACGACAAGATTTTCGTCGGCAAGGGAGACGAGCAGGCATGGCTGACGCTGGCGCTCGCCAATCGCCACGGCCTCGTCACCGGTGCAACTGGAACCGGCAAGACGGTGTCGCTGCAAGTCATGGCAGAGGGATTTGCGCGCGCGGGAGTTCCGGTCTTCGCGGCCGACATCAAGGGCGACCTCTCCGGCATCTCCGAGGTCGGCGTGCCCGCGGACTTCATCGTCAAGCGCGCCACCGCGATGGGGCTGACGTTCCAGCCCGACCAGTTCTCGACGGTGTTCTGGGACGTGTTCGGTGAGCAGGGCCACCCGGTGCGGGCGACCGTCACCGAGATGGGGCCGCTTCTGCTCGCGCGCATGCTCGACCTCAATGACGTGCAGGAGGGCGTTCTCAACGTCGCCTTCCGCGTCGCCGACGACAACGGCCYTGTCCTGATCGACATGAAGGATCTGCGTGCGCTGCTCGATGCCATCGTGCCCGACAGCAGCAAGAAGGCGCCGGACGCCGCCGCGGATCCGCTTGCCGACATCCGCAAGGCCGCCCAGGGGTTTGGCAACGTCACCAAGGCCACCGTCGGCACCATCCAGCGCCAGCTGCTGGTGCTGGAGAACCAGGGCGCCACCAAGTTCTTCGGCGAGCCGGCGCTGACGCTGAAGGATTTCATGAAGACCGACCGCGACGGCCGCGGCATGGTCAACATCCTGGTCGCCGACAAGCTGCTCCAGAGCCCGCGGCTTTACGCGACATTCCTGTTGTGGATGCTGTCGGAGCTGTTCGAGGAGCTGCCCGAGGCCGGCGACCTGCCGAAGCCGAAGCTGGTGTTCTTCTTCGACGAGGCGCATCTGTTGTTCAACGACGCGCCCAAGGCGCTGATGGACAAGATCGAGCAGGTGGTCCGCCTGATCCGCTCGAAGGGCGTCGGCGTCTATTTCGTGACGCAGAACCCGATCGATGTACCCGACCGCGTGCTTGGGCAGCTCGGCAACCGGGTGCAGCACGCACTGCGCGCCTTCACC
Source organism: Bradyrhizobium sp. P2_E8 (assembly GCF_056403875.1). NCBI lineage: Bacteria > Pseudomonadati > Pseudomonadota > Alphaproteobacteria > Hyphomicrobiales > Nitrobacteraceae > Bradyrhizobium > Bradyrhizobium sp. P2_E8. The sequence goes on along the minus strand of NZ_JBFUES010000571.1, from coordinate 3,513 downwards.
CCGCGCGACCAGAAGGCGGTCGCCGCTGCGGCCCAGACCTTCCGGCCCAACCCGAAGCTCGACACCGCCAAGGTGATCATGGAGCTCGGCAAGGGCGAGGCGCTGGTGTCCTTCCTCGAAGGCAACGGCACGCCGGCGATGGTCGAGCGTGTGATGATCCGGCCGCCATCGGCCCGGATCGGGGCGATCACGCCGGAAGAGCGCAAGGCGATCATGGATGCGAGCCCGGTGAAGGGCAAATACGACACCGCCGTTGATGAAGAGTCCGCCTACGAGATGATCCAGAAGCGCATCGCCGGCACCGCGGCGACCGCGGACGCTCCGGCCGACGGAAGCGRCGGCGGCATCCTCGGCCAGATCGGCTCGATTGTCGGCACCATCTTCGGCACCAATGTCAAGCGCGGCCGCCTGTCGGCCGGCCAGGTCATTGCGCGCGACGTGACGCGATCGGTGACCAACCAGGTGATCGGGGGGATGGCCGCTAATCTCGGCAAGTCGGTCGGCGGCCAGCTCGGCGGCTCGATCGGCCGCACCTTGGTCCGCGGCGCGCTCGGCGGCTTGCTGCGTCGGTAGGCAGACAAGCTGGATTTGGAGGCAATCCGCGCGCCGGCGCGGCCGCTTCGTCAAGGGTACAATTTCAGGTGAAGGACTGACCAACCGTCCGCCCGTCTGCTACGTGCTATGTCGCCGCCGGACTGGACCCTATTGTGAGCTCAATCGACTTGTTAGCCAAACCTGATACGCCGAGACGCCTGTCGCTGCGTGCGCCGCTAGACCTGCTCTTCCTGCTTTGCTGCTTCATCCTGGCCGCGGACGTCCTCGGTCCCGAGCTGTTCGGCAGGGGCAAGACCAAGGACTATGGGCTGTGGTACTGGGCCGGGCAGCAGGTTCTGAACGGGGGAGCACTCTATCCCGCCAACGCCGGTGGGTATTTCGAGTTCATCTATCCGCCGCTGCCGGCGATCCTGCTCGCGATTCCGAGCTGGTTCGGCAAGATCCCGCTCTACATCGTGCTGTCGGTCCTGAATGCGCTGGCGTGGTGGTACACCGGGACGTTCACCGATGTCATGACCGGCTCGGGTCGCAGGGCCGGTCCGTGGCTGGAGGCACTGCCGGTTTTCGTCACCGTGACCTTCGTGTTCGACATGTTCGATCTTGGCCAGCCCAACCTCGTGCTGCTGGCGATGATGCTCTACGGGTTCTGGAGCCTGCAACATCAGCGCGCCTGGCTCGCAGGCTTCATGTTCGCGCTCGCGATCGCCATCAAGGTGTTTCCGATCGCGGTGCTGCCCTATCTGGTCTGGCGGCGGAAGTGGGCCGCCGTCGTCGCGACGGTCGCCTTCACCGGCATCCTTCTCTACGTCGTGCCGGCGCCCATTCGCGGCTTCGAGCGCAACGCGGCCGAGCTTGCGACCTGGTATCAGGGCATGGTCGGGGCGAGCTCGGAAAAGGGCTTTGGCCAGCGCGACGAGCAGAACTGGTCATGGGTCAACCAGTCCATCATTGCCGTCACGCACCGCCTGGTCCGCCCGATCAACTACAATCAGGAGGATCCCGGCAAGCCGCTGCGCACCATGAATATCATCGACGTCGACTACAGGACGGCGAACTGGATCGTGCTCGCTGTGTCCGTGTTGCTCGGGCTCGGCTTCGTCGCGGTGATGCCACGGCAAACGCGGCGAACGGCGCGCTCGGATGCCGAGGAGCTCGGCATCCTGTTCTGCCTGATGACGGTGGCATCGCCCCTGGCGCGGCAATACTACTTCATGTGGCTGTTCTTCCCGATGACGGTGCTGATGCATCGTGCCGCCTTCGACGAACGGGCGAATGTGCGGCTGGGAACCTGGCTTGCCCTCGGCGCGGCCGGCTTGCTCATGCTGCTGTCGCTGCCGTGGTTTCCCACTGCCTTCCAGGCCTGGGGCAATAATCTCCTCGCCACCGCCATCCTCGCGGGCAGCCTCGCATGGCACATCCGGCATCCGCCGGTTGCGGCTAGCTCCGGCGCCCCGGCAGGGCTAAAACCCAAGATCTCTTGAAACCCAAGGCCTCTTGAGAAGACCTCTTGAGAAGCCATCTTGAGACTCAAAAGTCAGGAATCCGACCATGGCCAATGCGCAGCTTCAATCCGTGCTCGACCACATCGACAAGGATTTTGACAACAGCCTCGAGCGCCTGTTCTCGCTGCGGCGTCGCCACCGAAGTGAGGTCGACCGCCGGCCATCCCGCCATCGTCGGCAAGACCGGAGCGGGCGGACGGCCGCATGTGATCTTCTACGGCCATTACGACGTGCAGCCGGTCGATCCGCTCGACCTCTGGCATCGCCCGCCGTTCGAGCCTGTCGTCACCGATCATGCCGATGGCCGCAAGATCATCGTCGCCCGCGGCGCCGAGGACGACAAGGGCCAGGTGATGACCTTCGTCGAGGCCTGCCGCGCCTGGAAGAAGGTGACGGGCTCGCTGCCGATCGACGTCACCTTCCTGATCGAAGGCGAGGAGGAGGTCGGCTCGAAGAATTTCGTGCCCTTCATCGAGGCCAACAAGGACGAGTTCAAGGCCGATTACGTGCTGGTCTGCGACACCGGCATGTGGGACCGCAATACCCCGGCGATCACGACGTCGCTGCGCGGCCTGCTCTATGAGGAGCTGAAGATCACCGCCGCCAATCGCGATTTGCATTCCGGCGTGTTCGGCGGCAGCGCGATGAACCCGATCCGGGTGCTCACGAAAATTCTCGGCGGGCTGTTCGACGACGACAACCGCATCACCATTCCCGGCTTCTATGACGGCGTGAAGGATCTGCCGCCCGATATCCTGGAACAGTGGAAGAAGCTCAATCTCACGCCGGAGATGTTCCTCAAGCCGATCGGCCTGTCGATCCCGGCCGGCGAAAAGGGGCGGCTGTTGATCGAACAGGCCTCCTCGCGTCCGACTTGCGACGTCAACGGCATCTGGGGCGGCTACATCGGCGAAGGCTCCAAGACGGTGATCCCGTCGCATGCCTCGGCAAAAATCTCGTTCCGTTTGGTCGAGGGACAGGACCCCGCAAAGATCCGCAAGGCCTTCCGCGACTACGTGACGGCACGGCTTCCGGGCGACTGCAAGGTCGAGTTCGGCGACCATTCCGCCGCGCCCGCGGTCGCGCTCGACTGGAAGATGAAGCCGCTCGCCGCCGCCAGCAAGGCGCTGACGGAGGAATGGGGCAAGGAGACCGTGCTGATGGGCTCGGGCGCCTCGATCCCGATCGTCGCCGACTTCAAGCGTACGCTGGGGCTCGACTCGCTGCTGGTCGGCTTTGGCCTGGACGACGACAACATCCACTCGCCGAACGAGAAGTACGACCTCCGCAGCTTCCAGAAGGGCATCCGCTCCTGGGCGCGGATCCTCGCGGCGCTCGCGGAGGTGAAGTAGGGCGAGGGTCTATCCCCGTCATTGCGAGCGAAGCGAAGCAATCCAGAATCCCTCCGCGGAAACACTCTGGATTGCTTCGTCGCAAGAGCTCCTCGCAATGACGG
>NZ_JBFUES010000570.1:0-4909 GCF_056403875.1 Bradyrhizobium sp. P2_E8 | reverse complement strand
GTGTAGGCAAGCAGCGCATCCAGCACGGTCGAGGCTCCCACCTTGAACGTGTTGGAATCATCGCCCCAGGTCGCGCCGACGTAGCGGATACCGCCGCCGAACTGGAGACCAGCGAGTGGACCGCCCTGAAGGGTATAGTCGCTCCACAGCGAGGCGCGGTTGAGCGGCACGGTGACCGGCGCCTTGCCGACATTCACCGGATCCTGCGTGACCATGGCATCGACATAGGCATAGGCGGCGCGCAGGTTCCAGCCGTCGGCCAGCGACATCGTGCCTTCGAGCTCGACGCCGCGCGATTTCACCTGACCGGTCTGTTCGGCAAAGGTAGCCCCAGGCACAAAGGTGACGACATTGTCGCGCGTCAGGTCGAAGGCGGCGAAGGTGAACAGCGCGTTCCAGCCGATCGGCTGGTACTTGACGCCGACCTCGTACTGGACGCCGGTTTCGGGATTGAGCATCTGTCCGGACGGACCGGTCGCGAGCACGGGCAGAAACGACTCGGAATAGCTGAAATACGGCGCGATGCCGTTGTCGAAATTGTACATCACGGCGGCGCGGCCGGTGAAGGCCGAGGCATCCTTCGAGGCCGACGTATTGGTGGTGGGGAGATTGCTGTCGAGCTGCGTCGTCACGAAATCCTGGCGGCCGCCGAGCTGGAACGACAGCCGACCGAGCTTGATCTGGTCCTGCGCATAGAGGCCGAGCTGCGACTGCTTGACGCCTTTGTTGTCGTACATGTCGCCGATGGTCCAGTCATAGCTGTAGACCGGGTTGAAGACGTTGATCTCCGGCGCCGACGTCGAGACGGCAAAGGCGGTGTCGCGGAACGTGGTGGTGCGATAATCGAGCCCGACCAGCGTGGTATGGCTGAGGATGCCGGTGGCGAACTTGCCCTGGAGCTGGTTATCCACCGCGAAGGAGTTGATGTAGGAGTTGCTGTAGCTGCCGAAACGCCCCAGCTGCCCTGCCGCCTCGTCGGTATATCCCGTGCCGTAGAAGGTCTTTTCCTCGTTGTGCTGATARGCGTAGCGCAGGTTCTGCCGGAACGTGATGTTGTCGGTGAAATCGTGCGAGAGCTGGTAGCCGGCGGTTGCGATCTCGGTGTTGAACGCGTTGAAGCTCGGCACGCCCGCGAAGAACGAGACCGGGATGGTGCGGCCGTTGTTCGGCCACACGGTGCCCGAGGCCGGCAGGAACTGAAGGCCCCACCCTGCCCGGTCCCTCTGGTAGTTGGCGAGGATCGTGATCGTCGTGTCCTCGTTCGGCTTGAAGGTGACGGCCGGCGCGATGAAGACGCGGTTGTCCTTGGTGAAGTCGACCTGGGTCTCTCCGTCACGGACGACGCCGGTCAGGCGCCACAGCACGGTGCCTTCCTTGTTGGCGGGGCCACCCATGTCGAACTGGCCCTGATAGCGATTGAAGCTGCTGCCGGAGACCGAGACCTCGCCGAACTGCTGCGCGGTCGGCAGCTTGGTCACGTAGTTGAGGATGCCGCCGGTGCCGCTGCCGCCATACATCGCCGAGGACGGCCCCTTGAGGACCTCGAGGCGCTCGGCGCCGTAGGGATCAAGGCCGTTGAAATGAACGTAGTTGCTGGAGGGGATTCGCAGGCCGTCGACGTAGAGGCCCGACATGGTGGTGTCGAAGCCGCGGATCTGGAGGGCGCCGAAGCGGGTGTCCGAACCGCCATTGACGTCGCCGCTGACGCCCGCGGTGTAGCGCAACGCTTCGCCGATCGAGACGGCGCCCTGGTTCCTGACCTGGTCGGTGGTGACGACGGACACCGACTGCGGCGTTTCGATCAGCGGCGTATCGGTCTTCGTGGCGGTGCCGCTTCGCGTGGCGACGAACCCGCGCACCGGACCGTTGGCGCGTTCACCGGTGGCGCCGTTCGAAGCCGACTGGGTTGCGGCGGCTTGCTGCGCGGGAGCGCGCCGATTAATGCGGGGGCTGCGCGTCGTTGCCGATCTTTGCGACGAAGCAACCGCCGCAGGACGGGTGCGCTGAGCCGGCGCTTCAACGGAGACCGCGGGAATTTGCGTCTGCGCCTGCACGGCACCGAAGGGGACGACGAGAGACAATGCGCTGACGGCGCCGAAGAAGAGCACTCGAAGCTGATGAAGACGCGTGTCGGAACGCGAATGAAGTTGGAAGTCTGTCACGTCTTGCGAGGCCCCACGCACTGCCGGCTTTGCCGGTATCGTTCTTGAAGCCCCGCCCTAACGCAGGCGATTTCGGAGTGCGATAGGAACAGCGTTAGAATTTCTCCAGAGCGGTGCGCAGCAGATGCGGCGAATGCGCCCATGCGCGAGCCAACGTGCGTGTGCCCCCGATCTGGAATCCTTCTAGACGCGCGCGATCGATCGACCGGATGGGACATCCGGCGACATCGAAAGCGAGCGCGGAGAACGAATCCTTTACCATGCCCGTCAGGCTCGATTGAGCCTGAGGAACCCCGGAGGTAAATTCAGCTGCGGGATACTTCATTCATTTGCTGAACGCACCGCAACGTTCTGTGCCGGCGCGTGCTGGGCACCCGGAGTTCGACGTCCATGAGCGAATTGCGCGCGGCGACCAGGCAATCCACGGCGAGGACGGGAATCATCGAGTTTGACGGCGCCAGGGGCATCGTCAGCATCCCCTGCACGATCTCGGACGTGTCAGGCACGGGCGCAAGACTGAAGCTCGACTGGTCGCTGTCGTTTCCGAAGGAGGCAACGCTGATCTTTGCCGACGGGCTGCGAAAGACCTGTCGTGTCGCATGGCAGAAGCGGCGGCTGCTCGGCGTCGCCTTCGCGGACGGCGTTGCGAGCCAGGACGAGCAGGCCCTCATGATGACCGAGGAGGAGCAGGCTCTGCACAGGCGGCATATTGGCGCGCAGGTCCGGGGTGCGCGCGAGGCGCGTGGTTATACCGAGAGCCAGATCGCGAACCTCATCGGCGTCTCGCCCGAGTTCGTGTCGCGTGCCGAGAGCGGTGAGATCAGCATTCCTCTGCACCAGCTCACGCACATCGCCGATCTGTTGCTGGTCGACCTCGACAGCCTGGTTGCCGGCCCGGCGTCGGTCGACGTGTCAGCGAGCGACGCCGAACTAGCGGCGAGGTGAAGCCGCCCCCTTCCGGGACATCCCTGCTCTGCAGCTCCACGTGGGAAACGCTGTTCACCTGCTGTAAGGTCGGCCCCGTGTCAGTGTCGGCGCGGGAGATGATTTTCATGGCGGAGCCCGGCTTCGGTGGGTTCATGAAGGACCACAAGGAGTTTTTCAACGCGCTGGCCGAGGATGGATGGCGGGCCGTCCCTGGCTATGTCGGGGTTGAGGAAAAGATCCTGTCTGGCCGCTTCGATCACGCTAGCCATGCGGGCGCCGTGACGCGCGTGTCACGCTGGGCGGCCGGCGCGTCGGTGGACCATCCGGTCTCGCACGATTGGTGCGAGGAGGTCTTTCTGATTTCGGGCACGCTTTCGATCGGCACCGAGCCGCAGGAATCGCGGCGACTGGAGGCTGGCACCTATGCCGTGAGGCCGGCCCATGTCGAGCATGGACCGTTCTTCACCCGCGACGGCTGCCTGATGATCGAGTTTCTCTACTACCCGCCGACGGTCTAGCTTTTGTGGCAGCATGAGCTGCCGCCGCCCTTCTCCTCACCGGCCAGCACGCTGCGGCTGTTACGATCAGGCGGAATGTCGCCGGCGGCATTGGCCGAAAAGAAACCGGTCGGCTTCAGCATGAAGCCGGCATATTCGACCGGCATGATCGGAAAGTCCTCGGGCTTGCAGATATGGGTGTGGCCGAACGAGTGCCACACCACGATATCCGTGTTCTCGATGTTGCGGTTCTGCGCGGCATAGCGCGGCAGGCCGTCGCCGCCGGCATGGACGTTGGGATAGTCGCCGCTGGCGTATTTCTCATCCTTGTCGAACGCGGTGACCCAGACGTGCTTGGTGGCAAAGCCGCCGCGCTTGCGCACATAACTGCCCTCCTGCGCCAGCATCAGCGGGCTCGGATTGACCACGAGCTTGTAGGCCGGTGCGTTGCCGACCGAATTGGTCTCGTTAGGATTGCTGATCTTCCAGAACCGGCCGGTCTCGCCATTGGCGATGGCCGCGGCGTCGCGTTCACGCGACAGCACGCGCGTGGTGGTGTCGAAGGCGTTGCCGTGCGGATTGTCGTGGCCCCAGGGACGCGGCACGAAATCGTGCTCGGTGACGGTGTTGCCGCCGCCGTCGAGATCCATGTGCAGGCGCACGTTGAAGAAGTGCTGATGCGTCGGCCCGCCCAGATTGTCGTCGACCATGCCGCCCCATTTGTACGTCTCGCCTGATGGCACGGCGGCGGTCTGGATGATGCCGGTGAGCTTCGTCTCGAGCTGGATCGTGCCATCCTGGTAGAGATACCAGTAGAAGCCGTAGTCGTAATTGCCGACGGTGGCGAAGAATGAGATCACGAGCCGCCGCGAGCGCCGAACCTCGAACAGGCCGTTGCGGAATTCGTAGTGTTTCCAGGCAATTCCGTAGTCTTCTTCATGCATGCAGATGGCGTTCTGCATGACGAAGGGCTCGCCCCTGTTGTCGGCGGCCGGCACGTCGAAATAGTGAATGTTGCCGAGGCAGTCGCAGCCGAGCTCAAGCGCGTTGGCGAGCATGCCGAGCCCGTATTCGCCGGCATCGAAGGCCGACTTCCAGAAATGGTTGGCGGTCGGATCAGCATAGGGCACCACCATCTCGGTGACGCTGGCGCGATGGATCAGCGACCGCTTCCGTATCCCATCCTGGTAGGCGAGCTGATGCAGCACCAGTCCCTCACGCGGCGTGAAGCCGACGCTAAAACTCCATTTCTGCCAATCGACCTTCCAGCCGTCGACCTTGAAGCTCGCGCCCTCGGGCTGCTCGATATGCAGCGGCTTGATG
>NZ_JBFUES010000569.1:0-4913 GCF_056403875.1 Bradyrhizobium sp. P2_E8 | reverse complement strand
GCTCGCGGCCGTCTATTGCGCCGGTCTCGTCGTGCTGTATGTCCGGCAGCGCGAGATGCTGTTTCCGATCCCGCCGCTCGGTCGCACCGCTCCGGATGCCGCAGGCCTGCCCGAGGCGGAAGAGCATGTCCTGACCACGTCCGATGGCGAGAAGGTCATCGTCTGGCACGTGCCGGCCAGGCCCGGCCGTCCCGTGATCCTTTATTTCCCTGGTAATGGTGATTCTCTCGCCGGCTGTGTCAGCCGCTTCAAGGCGATGACGGCAGACGGCACCGGCCTCGTCGCGCTGTCCTATCGCGGCTATGCCGGCTCCTCCGGCGCGCCGAGCGAGGAGGGCCTGCTGCGCGATGCCGCGGCCGCCTACGCCTTCACGACGGAGCGCTACGCGGCGGAGCGAATCGTCGCCTGGGGCTTCTCGCTCGGAACGGGCGTTGCGGTCGCCATCGCCTCCGAACATCCTGTCCGCAGACTGATCCTGGAGGCGCCATACACGTCGGCGGTCGATGTCGCCGCCTCGCTGTACCGCATCGCTCCCGTTCGCCTCCTGATGYGCGATCAGTTTCGCTCCGACGGGCGGATTGCGCGCGTCACGGTGCCGCTATTGGTGATGCATGGCACCAATGACCTTGCCATTCCGATCGGGTTCGGAGAGCGTCTGTTCGCGCTCGCGCATGAACCGAAGCAGTTCGTTCGCTTTGCGGGCGGCGGACACGACAACCTTGATGCTTTCGGTGCGATCGAAACAGCAAAGCGCTTCATTGCTTCCTAGACGGCTCGTGACGCTGCGCGGCGGCGTGCCCGCCGCCGCGATCCTGGCGATGTTGCCGCAGCCCGCATGGGCGGCGGCCGGGCTCGACGGCGCGGCGATGCGCTGGCCCTATGCGCTGCCCTTTGCCGGCCTCCTGCTGTCGATCGCGCTCGGGCCGCTGCTGTTTGCAAAATTCTGGCACCATCATTACGGCAAGATCGCCGCGGYCTGGTCGCTGCTGGCGCTCGGCTCGCTGGTCTGGCTCGCAGGAGGCATGGCGACGCTGGCCGCACTCGTCCATGCCATGCTCGCCGAATATCTCGGCTTCATCGTGCTGCTGTTCTCGCTCTATGTCGTGGCCGGTGGCATTCTCATCACGGGCGACATCAGGCCTACGCCGCCGGCCAATACCGGCATCCTCGCGCTCGGCACGCTCATGGCGAGCATCGTCGGCACCACGGGTGCCGCCATGATCCTGATCCGTCCGCTGATCCGCGCCAACCGGCCGCGGCGCCACAACGCCCACGTCGTGGTCTTCTTCATCATCCTGGTCGCCAATGTCGGCGGTGCGCTGAGCCCGCTCGGCGATCCCCCGCTGTTCGTCGGCTTCCTGCACGGCGTCGACTTCTTCTGGACCACCCGGACCATCTGGTTGCAGACGGCGATCGTTGCCGGATTGCTGCTGGCGATCTTCGTCGTCATCGACGTCTGGCGCTTCCGTGGCGAGCCGGTGCGGGGAGACGCGGGCCCCGCGAAGCCGCTGCGGATTCGCGGCCTCATCAACCTCGTGCTCATCGCGGCCATCGTCGCGAGCCTGCTGGCCTCGGCGATGTGGAAGCCCGGAATTGCCTTCGACATTCTCGGAACGAAGCTGGAGCTGGAAGACATCGCCCGCAATGTGGCGCTGCTCGCGATTGCCGCTCTGTCGGTGTGGCTGACGCCGGAGGAGCACAGGCTTGCCAACGGCTTCACCTGGGAGCCGATCCGCGAAGTCGCAAAGCTGTTCGCGGGCATCTTTGTCGCCATCATCCCGGTCATTGCCATGCTCGATGCCGGGCATCACGGCGCCTTCGCCTGGCTTTTGTCCGCCGTCACGGCACCGGACGGAACGCCGCGCGAGGTCGCCTATTTCTGGTTCACGGGCATGATGTCGGCGTTCCTCGACAATGCGCCGACCTACCTGCTGTTCTTCGAGCTCGCCGGCGGCGACCCGCAGGTGCTGATGCATACGCTCTCGGGCACGCTCGCCTCCATCTCCATGGGGGCGGTCTACATGGGGGCGCTCACCTATATCGGCAATGCGCCGAACTTCATGGTCGCCAGCATCRCCAGCGAGAACGGCGTCGAGATGCCGAGCTTCTTCGGCTATTTCCTGCGCGCCGGCGCCGTGCTGATCCCGCTGTTCCTGCTGCTGACCGTGCTGCCGGTCGCGCCGTTCCTGCACTGGCATTGAATCTGCGGGCTTGCTACTGCTCGGCTGACAATTGGAGCCGGTGGATGAGCGCGCATAATCCGATGCCCCGGTCGGCCTGGATATTTCCGGCGCTGGCCGTGCTGATGTTCGCGGCCGTCAGTGCGACGGGCTACGTCTTCACGCTCTCGCTGGGCGGGCTCGTCTTCGCCGTCGTCCTTCTGGTCATCCTGTTCGGCACGGTGTTTGCCGCCGTTCATCATGCCGAAGTGATCGCCGAACGGGTCGGCGAGCCCTATGGCACGCTGGTGCTGACGCTCTCGGTGACGATCATCGAGGTGGCCCTGATCACCACGATCATGCTCGGCGACAAGCCGGCGCCGGAACTGGCGCGCGACACCGTGTTCGCCGTCGTCATGATCGTCTGCAACGGCCTCGTCGGGCTCTGCATCTTTATCGGCGGCCTGCGCTATCGCGAGCAGGGGTTTCAACTCTCCGGGGCCAACGTCTATCTCAGCGTCCTGTTCGCGCTCGCGACCATCACGCTGATCATGCCGAATTACACGACCACCACGCCGGGCCCGGTCTATTCGGCGGTTCAGCTCGGCTTCGTCGATGTGGTGACGCTCGCGCTCTATGCGGTGTTTCTCTACACCCAGACCGTCCTGCACAAGGACTACTTCGTTGATGAACGCGCGAAGGGCGAGGGCGACGAGGCGCACCTGTCGGTCGGGGCGCTTGCGCTCACCGTGGGGCTGCTCCTGGTCTCGCTCCTGGCAGTCGTGCTGCTGGCCAAGAAGTTCTCGCTCGTGGTCGATGCCGTGGCCGCAAGGATCGGCGCGCCGCCGGCCTTCGCCGGGCTTCTGGTCGCGCTCCTGATCCTGATGCCCGAAGGTGTCTCGGCCATCGCGGCGGCCCGCAAGAACGATCTCCAGAAGAGCATCAACCTGGCGCTGGGCTCCTCGCTCGCGACCATCGGCCTCACCATCCCGGCTGTCGGCATCGCCACCTACGCCTTCGACAAGGAGCTCGAGCTCGGCCTCAGCGGCCAGGGCAGCGTCCTTTTGCTCCTGACCTTCTTTTTGAGCATGCTGACCTTCGGCACGGGCAGGACCAATGTCCTGTTCGGGCTGGTCCATATGGTGGTATTTGCCGTCTACGTGTTCATGGTTTTCGTGCCCTGAAGCGATTCTCCAGGAGATTTCCGATGCTTGCCGCCAAGTCCGAGGTTCAGATCGACAACGAAGAGGTCCGGGTGACCGAATGGCGGCTCGCCCCGGGCAGCGCGACCGGGCACCACACCCACGGGATGGACTATGTGATTGTTCCCGTCGTTGCCGCCGAAATGACCATCGTGGCACCCGGCGGTGAGCGCTCCAAGGCGCAGCTTGCGGCCGGAAAATCCTACTTCCGCAAGGCCGGCGTCCAACACGACGTACTTAACGAAACCTCAACTGAGATCGTGTTCCTTGAGATCGAGCTGAAGCCGTAAGTCTGGCTTACCGTTTGCCATCGATCCGTCGCAGTTGATCCCTTACAATGCCCCAAAGTTCCCGCATCAGATCGCGCGGGGAGTGGCCGAGAAATGCTGAAATACCTCGCTAAAATCTCGATGGATATTTTCCCCTCGGTGCTCGCGACGATCATCGGGGCGTACATCGTTAATCACTACATCAATGCCAAGCCGGCGGCCGATACCCCTGCGGCCGTGGTGGCACCTGTCGAGGCCGGCAAGAACGGCAAGCCCGCCGACGTCGCCAACCTGCCGGCGCCCGGCGTCAAGGCCAAGGGCGTCTCCGAAAAGAGCGTTTCCGAGAAGAGCGCGACGGACAAGGCTGCGGCCGAAAAGCCCACCGACAAGCCTGAGACCAAGGCTGCGGACGTCGCTCCCGCCGACACCGCCTCGCATGGCCGCCCCCCGGCGCGCGAGAAGGCGGCCGCGAAGTCGATCCCGGCAGCTACCGCCCCGGTGGTGGAGGCCAATTCTGCGCCGGCCGCGGCGTCCCCGGCTGCGACCCCCGACGCCAACGATCTGGCGCGTGCCGCCATCGAGCGTCTTCGCAAGTCGCCTGAGGGCAAGGCTGCCGAAAAGGCTGCCGAAGCGAAAGCCGCTGAGACCAAGCCGGTCGAGCGGACCCCCGAGCCCGCGGTGCGCGAAGCCACCCGCGTCCCCGAGGCCCCGCGTGTCGTCACGACGGAGCCGTCCGCGGTCCGTCCGCTGCCGCCGCCGATCACGGTGTCCACGCCCTCAACCGAGGCGTATGGCAATGGCGGTTCGTCGCCGTCCTACACGGCCTCGGTCGGCAATGACGACCCGAACCGGATCACGCCGCCGGCTGACATTCCCGTGCCGGTGATCGCGCCGCCGCTCGACCTGCGTGCCGATGCCGGCGCAACCATGCCCCGGCCGAAGAAGACCAACGTCGCGGACGAGATGCTGTCGGGCATGAAGTCGATGTTCCACTCCGTCTTGCCGAAGAGCTCCACCCCCGATTAAGGTGGCGGCTTAGAGCGTTTTCGGGCGAAGTGGACCACCGGTCCGCGTGAAGAAAACCCCTCAAACCGAGATCCCCCAGCTTCGGGTCTGATCCAGTCAGAACCGAAGCTGTGGCTGCTTGTCAGCCGCCGACGCGGGCGAGGCCGCTGCGGGCGGCATCGTCGCGTGGGCGAAGTGCGACCGCCTTGGTGTAGGAGGCCGCCGCCTTGGCCTTGTCGCCCAGCCGCTCATAGGCCTGCCCCCGCGCGGTCCAGACC
>NZ_JBFUES010000568.1:0-4928 GCF_056403875.1 Bradyrhizobium sp. P2_E8 | reverse complement strand
GGCCTCAACCGCGTAACGCTGCATGTCGGGGCAGGGACGTTCCTGCCGGTGAAGGTGGACGACACCGCAGGCCACAAGATGCATGCCGAGTGGGGCACGATCTCGGCCGGGACGGCGGAGCGGCTGAACGTTGCGCGGAAGAACGGCGGGCGCATCATCGCGGTCGGCACCACGTCGTTGCGGCTGCTTGAAAGCGCAGCAAGCGAGGACGGCACCATCCAGCAGTTTGCGGCCGAGACGTCGATCTTCATCACCCCCGGCTATCGCTTCCGCGCCGTCGATATTCTGCTGACCAATTTCCACTTGCCGAAGTCGACGCTGTTCATGCTGGTGTCGGCGTTCGCCGGGCTCGAGACGATGAAGCAGGCCTATGCGCATGCGATCGCGCAGGGCTATCGGTTCTATTCGTATGGCGACGCCTGCCTGCTGTTTCGCGCAGAGCCGTAGGGTGGGTTAGCGAAGCGTAACCCACCAAGGTCTATCTTCGCGGAAGCGAAAGAGGTGGGTTACGCCAGCGGACTGCGCTTCGCGCAGCCGCGGGCTAACCCACCATGCTTCGTTACGCCATCACCCGCTGCGGCAGGAGCTCGGCAATCTGCACCGCGTTCAGCGCGGCGCCCTTGAGCAGCTGATCCGCCGCCACGAACATCGAGATCGAATGCCCACTGGGATCGCTGAGGTCCTTGCGGATGCGGCCGACCAGGACATCATCCTGGCCCGAGGCGTCGATCGGCATCGGGAAGTAGTTCTTCACGCGGTCGTCGACGATCTTCACGCCGGGCGCCTGCGCCATGATGGCGCGGACCTGGTCCTCGGTGATCGGCTTCTCGCATTCGAAGGTGATGGCCTCGCAATGGGCGCGCAGCACCGGCACGCGGACGCAGGTGACACCGACGGCGATGGTCTCGTCCTCGAAGATCTTGCGGGTTTCCTTGATGACCTTGGTCTCTTCGTCGTTGTAGCCGGTCTCGGGGTCGACCGCGGTGTTGTGGTTGAAGAGATTGAAGGCGTAGGGGTGCGGCATCACCTTGGGCGTATAGACCTGCCCGTTGAGATTGGCGCGGGTGGACTCGACGAGCTCCTCCATCGCGGCCGCGCCGGCGCCGGAGGCCGCCTGGTAGGTCGAGATGATGACGCGCTTGATGCGGTTCTTCTGATGGATCGGCCAGAGCGGCACCAGCGCGGTGATCGCGGCGCAGTTCGGGTTGGCGATGATGCCCTTGTGGTCGCGGATGCGGTTGGCGTTGATCTCGGGGATCACCAGCGGCACGTTCGGATCCATCCGGAAGGCGGAGGAGTTGTCGACCACGACCGCGCCGGCCTTGACCGCAACAGGCGCATACTTCTTCGAGATGCTGCCGCCGGCGGAGAACAGGGCGATATCGACGCCCTCGAAGGCGCGCTCGGTCAGTTCCTCGATGACGACGTTTTGGCCGCGGAACGACACCGTCTTGCCGGCCGAGCGGGCGCTTGCCAGCGCCTTGAGCTTGCCGACGCGGAAACCACGCTTGTCCATGGTGGCGATGAATTCGGCGCCCACCGCACCGGTGACGCCGACAATCGCGACGACGGGATCGTTACTCACTTTGTCCTCCATTGCGTTGAAATCCAGACAACAAAAAAGCCCCGGACCAGAGGGCGGGGCTTCGGTAGAGCTGATGCGTTTCAGTGGACGACTACGCGCGCACGCCTCCCCGGGCCCCGAAGGCCGTGGTGGTTTTGGTCGTGCGTTTGGTGGTCGTGAACATGGCGGCGACTTATGCGGGAGAGTCTTGCGCCCGTCAATGGCTTTTCGGCGGGATTGTGACCGTCGGCCGGGAGCCGTGTCTACTTCGTCCGGGCGCCCGGCGGCTCGAGGATGACCTCCTTGAGGTCGTCGCCGCTGATCACGACGATCGCGAAATTGAGCCGGCCGCGTTCGCGCACGAGGCCGCCGCTGATCGCCTTGCCGGACGCTGCCTGCTCAGCGACGCGTACGGCATCCGCAAGGCGGTGCCGGATCGCGCCGAGTGCAGCGAGGTTGCTGCGATCGTCGTGGTCGAGTTCGGCGAGGGGGAGGGCGGCCTCGCCGCCGACGAGCTCGCCGGTCGCGGCGTTGATGGTGTGGCGCCAGATCCGGTCGTTGTGCAGGGTCTTCACCCGGTAGACCGGCACGCCGGAGGCACCGTCAAAACTCACGTCCGCCGTCGTGGCGCCGGCGTGGCGGGACTCCGCGATGGCCATGGCCTGGCTGATCGAGATGGGCGAGCCGCGGAAGCGCTCGATCTCGCGGCTGACCGCTTGGCGGTCCGCCTCGGCGTCACCATCTGTGTCGCTGTGAAGCGCGGTCGGTGTGCCCGTGGTCACGATCGCTTGTGCGGGCGCTGCAAGGAGCAGCGCGGGCAATGCGATCGCAAACAATCGCGAGGTCCATCGTTTGGCTGTCGTCATGCTCGAAACCCTCGGCCAGCGAGTGTGCCGGATGATCGTAAAGAATTCGCGGCCGGCCTTGGGCATCGGCCGGCCGCCGAGCGTCGTGGCGGGCGGTACCCGTCGCGGCGATCGAAGCGGTATGGACCTCTTTTGGGGCTGGTGAAAAAAGCGGCCCGTACCAACTTATAACGAAACAATACCGTATCGTTTTATTTCGGTCAATGGCGGTGCGATGGCCCCCTTGGGGATAGATGGCCAGCTCACGGAATTGTCAGCGGGGGGAGCGTCGCCGCGGCGTGCCCTTGGGGGCGCCCTGGACGCGGTCGGCGGGGCCCAGCGCACCGGCCAGGAACAGCTTGATCGCCGTGCGCATCCGCTTTTCCGCGGACTTCAACTCCAGTGCCGTTCCGAACGTCGCCATGCGGTGGGTATGACCGACGACGACGTCGAGAAACACTTCCGCTGCGATGGTGGTGTCGTCGACGTCGAGCGCGCCTTGCACCGCCAGATGGTCGAAGAAGCGCGCCGTCGTGGCAACGGCCTTGAGCCAGCCTTCCTCCATGCCGAGCTTGGCGACATCGGGGAAGTTGATGGCCTGTGACGTCATCATGCGGCTGAAGGCGACGGCATCGGGCCCGCAGGTGAAGCTCAGCATCTCGCGCCCGATCTCGACCAGCCGCTGCTCGACGGGGATGTCCGAGGCGCTGCTGAGTTGCGTCTCGGCGGCCGCCGACAGCGGCGCAAGCCAGCGCGCGATCTCGCGCCTCAGCACGGCGGCAAACAGGCCGCGCTTGTCGCCGTAACGGGAATAGACGGTGGGCTTGCTCACCCGCGCCGCTTCCGCAACCGCATCGAGCGAGGTGGCGTCGAAGCCGCGATCCAGGAACAGGCGGGTGGCGACCTCGATCAGCCGCTGGTCGCGCTCGATCGCGGCGGTCTTGGTCGGCCGGCCGCCGCGCGATTTCGGCACCTCGCGCCGTGCTGCTGCCGGTCTTGTCTTGGTCGCAGTCAATCCCATGCCCGATGATTCCTGCGCGGTCGTTCCAATCGTCATTGCTCTATAACGCGCAGCAGCCGGGGCGTCATCGCGAATCTGGCCGAATTGGCCGTATCGTCAACGGTCTCGATCCGACCTCGTTCCGCCACCGGGGTCTCATGGCAGCGCCGAAGTCCAGGCCTGGCCCGCGGCCGCCTTCTCATATCCGTACTGATACAGCGCCCGCATATAGGCGGTGTCGAATCCTTCCGAGGGCGGTGCGGGGTAGTCGCGCGCGATGTAGGAGAGATGGAAGCCGAGGTGGTTGCGCCTGGCGAAATCATAGGTCGAGAAGATGATCGAGCGGGTCTGCGACTGCGTGATTGCCGACAGGCTGCGAGAGGCGACATCGACAGTGCTGTTGGACACGAGCTCGAAGTTGCGTTCGATCTTCTTGTTGACGAGGATGTAGATGTCCATCTTCGCGCTGCCAGGCAGGCGGCTGCCCTGGAACAGCAAGGCTTCCGGCAGCGTCAGCACCGGGGCGGTCACGCCGCCGTCGACGTGCATCTCCTGAAACCTGCGGCCCTGGCCTTCGGCGTCGATCATGATCGGTGGAAACACCAGGGGAATGCTGGCCGAGGCCGCCATCACGTCGCGAAACAGTTTGAGCGCCTCGGGCGTGCCGACCTCCGCGATCTTGCCCATGTTCCAGATCGCGGTCCGCTGGGTGTCCAGGTCGGTCGTCACGATCAGCAGCCGTCGGCCCTTGGCGTTTTCGCGCGCGACTTGTGCCATGATCTCCGGCCCGACATAGCGGGCGACGAGCTCGCGCAGGCGTGTATTGCCGAACAGGCCGGATCCGAACAGCACGCGTATGATGCTGGGATCGTTCAGGAGGCTCTCCGCGATGCCGCTGGTGTAGACCTCCTTCAACGTGTCGTCATATTGCGAGCCGAGAAACGCAAAGGGCGCGATCAGGCCGCCGGTGCTCACGCCCGAGACGACCGAGAAGGTGGGACGGGTTCTGGCCGCGGTCCAGCCGTTGAGCACGCCGACGCCATAGGCGCCATCCGCACCGCCGCCGGAGAGCGCCAGATAGGACTTCGCCGCGTTGCCGTTGTCCTTCTCGAAGCTGAACTTCGTGACGGGGTCGTCGGCGTAACGCCGCAGGCCGTCGATATCGAGCACGCGCGACGTGCTGGCCTCGGCGGCGGTATAGGGCGTACGGGGCAGGGAGGTGCAGGCGCCGAGCGCCAGGCTGCAGGCGAGGACCAGGAACCCGATCAGGCGGGCGCCTGTCTGCCTGCCCCGGCCATGTGAAGGCACGGACATTTCAGTCGAATATGAAGTGAAGGGCATCGTCGGTGGCTGGCGATCACGCATCTACCGCCGCCGGCAAACTCGCCGCGGCATCTCGTCCAGCCCCACGCTAAAACTATACGGTATCGTTTTGTTTAACAAGGTGGGGGAGACGATAGCGGGGGCCATTTGTGTCCCAGTCTGAGGCACAGGCCGGCCGAAGTGCGGTCCTGCGGGT
>NZ_JBFUES010000567.1:0-4932 GCF_056403875.1 Bradyrhizobium sp. P2_E8 | reverse complement strand
CTCCAGGACTACATGAACCTGACGCTGCCGATGCGTGCGAAGAACCTCGCCGACCGCGACGGGCTCGCGCAATCGCGGCGCCAGCACGAGCTGATGATCGAGCTGCTTAGGGGACGCGACAGCTGGGCACTGGCCCAGCTCTGCGTCGACCACATGCAGTTCAGCAAGTCGGATTATCTGGCGCGGATTGCGGGTGAGACAACTTAAGCCCCGGTATGGCAGGTTGCTCGCCATCGCGCCGCGCGCAGCTCAATACCGCCTCAGCAGCCCTTGCTCCACGCTGGTCTCGCCATAATCGGCGCAGGCCCTTTTCGGGTYTCTGATCAAGTCCGTCCGGACGCGCCTGAACGTTTTGCGGGCAGCGTCGGACACTTCGGGACGGAATTTGCGGGGATCGTAGCTCTCGCCATCGCGGGCCTTGATGGCCGCAGCATAGGCGTCGATCATGGCCATCGCGGCCTCAGGACTGCCGAGCAGCCGGGCGCCGAGTTGAACGCCGCCGGCACCATCAACCTCGTAACCGTCGCATCGTTGCTCCAGCACTACGGATGCGGTGACGAGCTGGTCGAGGAACATCGCTTCGGCATCGCTGAGCATGGCGGCTTGCGCCGGTCCTGATACGATCATCGCGAGCATCGCGACGACTGTCAGCACGATTTCCACGATCGTGTTGCTTGCGGTCACCACGCGGCAGAACATTTGGATTGCTCAGGCGCGCCCCTGACGACCCATGAAAAGGCCGTAGAGAAACAGAAGGATGATTGCACCGACCACGCTTCCGATGAAGCCRGCGCCCTCCCCGAACCGGTACCATCCCACGGCCTGGCCGAGCCAGGTCGCAACGAACGCGCCGACAATTCCCAGCACCGTGGTCAAAATGAACCCTTTGGGCTCAGACTTGTCGCCGGGCATGATGAACTTCGCGAGCAGTCCGACGAGAAATCCGATGATGATCGTCCAAAGGATGCCCATGTCCATCGCTCCATTCGGCCAATTCGCACATCAACGTCTGAAGGAATGCGTGATCGCTTGATGGGCCAGACGATGCCGGGAATGACGTTGATCTAGATCAATGGGCCAAAGCAGCCGAGCCGAAAGCTGGAGGCCGCTCTTCCTGTGTGAGACGGCGCTCAACGAGCCCCGCAACGCGAAGCGGAATGATGCATGGCGATCATCGGCGAGATCACGCACACGACGACCTATCGCTATGCAAAGCCGGTGACGTTCGGCACGCACCGGGCCATGTTCCTGCCGCGGCGCGGGTCCTCGACCCGGCTGCTTCGCTGGTCCGCCTCGACCAGCCTGCCGTCAAAGGTGCATTGGGTCACCGACTCCCGCTCCAATGCCGTCACTGTGATGGACTTCAGCGAGCCCGGCAGCGAGCTGACATTCACCTTCAAGGTTCGCGGCATCTATTTCGGCATCAAGGGGCTGGAGACGTTTCCGCTGGAGCCGCGGGCCGAGGAAGTCCCCGTGCAGTATACGCCGGACGAGTGGACCGATCTTGCAGGATACCTGCGTCCGCATGCCGACGATCCAGACGGCAGCCATGCGGCATGGACCAAAAGCTTCGTTGCCGGCGATCAGGACCGGACTGCCGACCTGCTGCGCCGGATGCTGGGCACGTTTCGCAGCGACTTCAGCTATCGCGGGAGAGACGCGGAAGGCACCCAGTCCCCTGTCGAGACGCTGCGCACGAAATCCGGCACCTGCCGGGACTTCGCCTGGCTCATGATCGAGACGTTGCGCCGCCTCGGCTTTGCCGCGCGCTTCGTCAGCGGCTATCTCTATGATGCAGCGCTCGATGGCGGCGCCGTGGGGATGACCGGCTCCGGCGCCACCCATGCATGGGTGCAGGTGTTCCTGCCCGGCGCCGGCTGGCTCGATTACGATCCAACCAACAGGCTGAGCGCCGGCTTCGACCTCATCCCGGTGGCCATAGCGCGGCACCCGGGGCAGGCCGTGCCGCTGGCCGGCTCGTGGTACGGCGATTCCGGCGACTACCTCGGCATGTCGATCAATGTTGCCGTTCACAAGCTCGGCGAAATGCTCGATCCTTCGGAGGGATAGGCTACAGGCGCTGCGTTCAAACGTCCCAAGGCCGGGCGAGGGCCAGTCAGTGAGAGAAAACGCGYGTGCCAGGAGTCCACGGCCGTTGGCTTCCGACCGGACTGGCCCCGATTTCCCAGCCCGCGCCACCCCACAGGGCGTCAACCACGCCAAGATCGCCCGTGCCGTCACGGACGAAGAAGAGGTTCGGAACGGAGCTGGTCTGCAGCGCCCCGCTTTCGCCGTTGGCCTGCTGCTTCAAGAGACACCAGATATCGGCAAGCTTGCTCTCAGCGCGTGGGCCCAGCTCACCGAGGATCTGCACGGCACTCGAGGATTTATTCAGGACATGAGTCTGCAGAGACGTAGCGTCCGCAGCTTCGACCTTCACGGCGAACCGGCGCGCAAAGGTCGCCCCAAGCCACGAAATCTTGACAGTCGCGGTCGGCGCAATGTCTTCCCTGAAATGCTCGCTCGCAACGAAGGATTCGGAACCGGGAATGGCGGCCGTCGACGGGGGATCGAGGGGTTCACCGGGCTTGCGCTTGAGCGAACATTCGATCCTGGCGCGGGGAGCAAGCGACGCCGAGCTGCCGCCATCAGACTTGTTCTCGTCGGCACGCGCACTGAAACTGGATGCCGCCAGAACAATAACGAGCCACGTGTTGAGCGCTAAGCGGCGCATTGTTTGGCGTCCTTGAATTGCCGATTCAAGAACAAGGTAAACTGTAGATTGCGGCTGTAAATCGAGGATTAGGTTTCTGGTTAAGCTTAAAGCAAGGAACTTATTTGAGAGAAATGCAAACAATCTCCGGAACCATGTGCGCCACCCGGCCGCAGCGCGCAACGTAGCCGGACACCTCCAAAGAGGAACTGACGCGCGCCCCTTCTACTTGCCTGCCAAGCGCGCGACAACCTTATCAGCTGGAGGAACCTGCGAGCCCGGTTCGGACACTGGCTGCGTCGAGATCCGACAGCATCTTGCCTGTGCGTGAAGCGGATCGCTCCACATCCAGCTCACGCGCCAGGCAGGATTGTAGGCGTAGGCCGGGATGCGCCAGAACCAGATGGTTTCGTAGACGCTATCTCCGAATTGCCCCACATCCGGGCGTGACGTTGGCCAGGAGGCTGCTGCGACGAGGACGACCGTCAATACCGCGGCCCCCGACAAAACCATCTTGCGCATCTTGCTTCCACAATCGCTGGAATGAAAAGGCGGTCACTTCCGCGTAAGGCAATGCATAGAAGAAACGCTCACGTGTTCCGACAATAGAACGCCTATTTCCAAAAACGGAAATCCGGAACTCTACGGTGTGGACGCAGACGTTAGTCGCAAGGGCCCTTCAGACCTGCTGCACAAGCGAACCTCTGCCGGCTCCGGAAAGCGGAGCCGGCGAAGCGCAGCTACGTTCCTGCGAGCATCGACGCTACCGCTTGGTCCAATCGATGATGCGGCTCGCATCGCCGTCGAACTCGTTGCTACAGAACGCGCCCCCCTGGTAGTGGTCGCCGATCGGATCCGGCTTCAGCTTGGCTTGCTCCGCCATCGCGTGCGCCACGTGATCCTCGGAGCGGCCGGTCGGGCGATAGCCGAACTCGTAGGCGCGGTGGTTGTCCCACCAGGCGCGCTCGTTGAGGGAGGCGCCGTAGAAGACCTCGAAATGGATGTCGGGATGTTCGAGCCCGATGCGGCAGAGCTGCACGAGGTCGTCGGGCTTGAGCCAGATCGAGAGCCGGCGCTGGTCGAGCGGCATGTCGCCGAAATTGCCGATGCGCAGGCACGTCACCTTCAGCCCGTGCTTGTCGGCATAGAGCGCGCCGACCGCTTCACCGAACACCTTGCTGACGCCATAGCGGCCGTCGGGGCGCGGGGTGACGTCGGTGCCGATCTTGTGATGGCGCGGATAGAAGCCGACGGCATGGTTCGACGAGGCGAACACCACGCGCTTGACGCCCTTGCGGTAGGCGGCCTCGAACAGATTGTAGCCGCCGATGATGTTGGCCTGGAGGATGTCGTTCCAGGGGCCTTCGACCGAATAGCCGCCGAAATGGATGATGCCGTCGACGCCCTCGCAGATCGCCTCGCACTGCGCGAGATCGGCGAGATCCGCCGCCTTGAACTTTTCGTTCGCGCCGAGATCGGCGGGCGGCTTGATGTCGGAGAGCAGGAGCTCCGGATAGATCGGCGGCAACAGCTTTCGCAGGCTCGTGCCGATTCCGCCCGAAGCTCCCGTCATCAAAATACGCGGCATGTCTTCCCTCGCCTGTGGTGACCGATTTGCGGCCGTAGATAACTGATGCTAGCAGACTTGGACAGAGGGAACGCAACAACGAGACCTGCACATGAACGATGCATCGTCCCACACTCAAGGCTGGCGGCCGGCGACCTATTACCCCGATCCGGCGATAAAAGCACTCGATCCCCGCTTCGAAAAATACTGGCTGAAGCTTTCCGCCGTCGAACGTCTGGCCACCGGCCTGCGCTGGGCCGAGGGTCCGGTGTGGTTCGGCGACGGCCGCTATCTCCTGTGCAGCGACATCCCGAACCAGCGCATCATCAAATGGGAGGAGGAGACCGGCGCCGTCTCGGTGTTCCGCAAGCCCTCCAATTTCGCCAACGGCAACACCCGGGATCGCCAGGGCCGGCTCGTCACCTGCGAGCATGGCGGACGCCGCGTGGTTCGCACCGAATATGACGGCAGCATCACCGTGCTGATGGATTCCTTTGGCGGCAAGCGGCTGAACTCGCCGAACGACGTCGTGGTGAAGTCCGACGGCTCCGTCTGGTTCACCGATCCGACCTTCGGCCTGCTCGGCAATTACGAGGGCTACAAGGCCGAGCCCGAGATCGAGCCGAATGTCTACCGGCTCGATCCCGCAACC
>NZ_JBFUES010000566.1:0-4946 GCF_056403875.1 Bradyrhizobium sp. P2_E8 | reverse complement strand
GAAGTGATTGATGCCTGAGTTGTCTGATCTGCCGAACCTCTCTTCGTCCACCGTATCGCTTCCTGATCTCAACCGTCTAAGGCCCGTACCGTCGACGCACAAGCCGCGGATCCTGCTGTTGTACGGATCGCTGCGGCAGCGCTCGTTCAGCCGCTTCGCCGCCGAAGAATCCGCACGCCTGCTGGAGGCGTTCGGCGCCGAATGTCGGATCTACAACCCGTCCGGATTGCCGCTGCCGGACGACGCGCCGGTGGATCATCAGAAGGTCGCTGAATTGCGCGAACTTTCGGCCTGGTCCGAAGGACAGGTCTGGAGCAGCCCGGAACGTCACGGCAGCATAACGGGCATCATGAAGGCCCAGATCGATTGGATTCCGCTGGCCATCGGGGCCGTGCGCCCGACGCAGGGGAAGACGCTCGCTCTCATGCAGGTGAGCGGCGGCTCGCAGTCCTTCAACGCCGTCAACCAGCTTCGCGTGCTCGGCCGCTGGATGCGCATGATCACGATCCCGAACCAGTCTTCCGTGGCAAAGGCCTACGAACAGTTCGACGATGCCGGCCGCATGAAGCCGTCGCCCTATTACGATCGCATCGTCGACGTGATGGAAGAGCTGATGAAGTTTACGCTGCTGACGCGCGACTGCTCGGCCTACCTCACCGACCGATACAGCGAACGGAAGGAAGAAGCGGCGAAGCTTCAGGACCGCCTCGCCTTGGATAAAGCTTTGTAGAGCCGGCGGCCCCGACGCTGGGTCCGGTTCTCTGCCTTCCGGTTTTGTGCCCGAGACGCTCGCAGCTAAGGTTTTAGGCGGAAGCCGAGATCAGGTCGCCGGGGCGCCCAACCATAAAACTATGAAACTAGGATTGTAGTTGTATATAGCTTTCGAATTTGCGATAAGTGGGTCATGAACCGGAAGCTCGCTGCGCGATGCCTTGCTGAGCTGGGCAATCTGACCCGTCTCGATATCTATCGGCTGCTGGTTCGGGCCGGACCGCCCGGCCTGAACATCACGGACATCCAGACCCGTCTAGATGTACCAGCCTCGACGCTCGCTTTTCATCTGCGCGGGCTGGTCGGCGCGGGTCTCGTTGCGCAGGAGAAAAATGGTCGTGCGGTGACCTGCCGAGCTCAATACAATCAAATGGACGCGGTCATCGAGTTCTTGCGCGCGCATTGCTGTGAAGGCTTTGAAAGCGATTTGCCGGCGGCGGCAACTCGCCGCGCGAGTTGACGCTTTGCGGACGGTGGACCAGCGAAGTTCCGCTTTCCACTATGGCTGGATCATATTGGGCGCGGGCACGTTTGGCTCTTTCATGACATTGCCCGGCCAGACGGCGGGCGTTTCGGTTTTCATTGATCCGATCACCTCCGATCTCGGCATTTCACGTACCTCCGCCTCGATCGCTTACGCCGCTGGAACGCTGGCGGGAATATTGCCGGCTCCGGTGATCGGCCGCTGGATCGATCGCCGTGGGCCGCGCCTCACTGCGACCATCATCGCCAGTGGCCTTGCCTTGGCCTGTGTGTTCATGGCGACGGTTCAATCCGCAATGACGCTGCTCGTCGGCTTCGCACTCCTGCGAGGCACTGCGATAGGCGGCCTCAGTCTCGTCAGCCAGCAGGTGGTCAACTTGTGGTTCGTGCGACGACGCGGAATCGCCGCTGCGGCTGCCAGTCTAGGACTGGCAGCCGGTTCCATGACCTTCCCGAAACTAATCGACGGTCTCATCGCGCTTTCCGGCTGGCGAGGCGCTTATCTCGCCCTTGCCGGGCTTGTCGCATTCACCATTCTGCCGGTCGCCGCCGCGCTGTTTCGCGATCGGCCAGAGAAGTTCGGCCTTAGCACGGACGCCGGGCTACCACCCGCGGCTGAGGGACCGCGCGACGAGCCGTCGTTCACTCGCGGGCAAGCGCTCCGCACCGGCGTATTCTGGCTACTGTGCGCGGCCGGCTTTCYGACCAATGCCATCGGCACCGCTCTCTTGCTCAATCACTTCTCGATCATGCGGACCGCCGGGATCGCACACAGCGACGCGCTGCTGCTGTTGTCGATCCTTGCCGGAGTGCAAGCTCTTGCGACGCTCGGCACCGGATTTCTGGTGGATCACTATGAACCGCGCCGCCTAGTTCCGTTTGCGATGTTCATGCTTGCGCTGGGGTCGGCTCTCCCGGCGTTCGGCAGCGGAATCGCGGTCAGCGTGCTGTACGCGCTGAGTCTGGGCGGGGCGTACGGCTCGCAGCAAGCGATCAACGCGGCCGGCTACGCGCAGTATTTCGGCCGCGACCATCTCGGCGCAATCAGGGGAGCGTCGTTCGTCTTCGGCATTGCCGGTGCGGCGTTCGGTCCGCTGCCTTTTGCGGCAAGCGTCGAATGGTCGGGAAGCTATGCGACCGTGCTGATCGGTTGCTTTGCACTATGCATCCTGTGCGGTGTCGGAGCATTGGCCGTAAAACGACCGTCCCCGCCAGCCGAACCGATGATGTAGGGGGAGACGGAAACTACGCAAGGGAGGTGTAGAGATGACCATCGTGGCGGGCATTGAAATTCCTTCGACCGACCCCGTCTTTCTGGCGGTGATTTTCGGGGCGCATATTCCATTGGGATTGGCTTGCGTGGTTGTTGGCGCAATCGCAGTGTTGAGCGAGAAAGGGCGGGGACGTCATTCGAAGTTCGGAACGATTTATTTCTGGTGCCTGCTGGCGCTCTTCGCTTCCGCCAGTTTCCTGTCGCTTATGCGCTGGGCCCAAAACCAACACTTGTTCATTCTCGGAGCGACGTCGTTCGCATGCGCCTGGATTGGGCGCACGTCTCTCCGACGTCGCTGGTCGTACTGGACGAGGGTACACATCGCAGGCATGGGGCTTTCATACGTTCTGATGCTGATCGCGTTCTACGTTGACAATGGAAAGCAGCTTCCCCTTTGGAAGGACTTGCCTCACTTCACCTACTGGCTGATTCCACTAGCTGTCGGCGTGCCCCTCATTGTCCGTTCGCTTCTATGGCCGCCACTCGCGCGAGTGCGCGGCGGAATTCCAATTGATGCGGCAAGACGCGACGACGCGATAATTTGATGTCCGACGACGCGCTTCTCCCGTCGGCCCTCGCCTCGGTTCTTGAATGCCAGTTTAGCTTCTGTCAGGAGGCGACGGAAATCATACCTGTCGGCACCGTCTCGGTGGACTGATGCCCGCAGGACGGGCAAACGAGCACGGATTCAAGCTGCATGACACTTCACTTAGCATTGTGTTGCCAGACTTTGACGGCAGAAATCAGCAGGATGGCCGCGAGCGCGGGAAGCAACACTGCGCTCGGTACGATACCCAGCAGTAGGCCGCCGATGAACGTACCGACTACTGAACCGGCCGCCATGGCCAACAGAAACCAGCGGTTGGCTTGCAGGACACTGAAACTCTGGTCCTGACTGTATCGAGCGAATCCTACGAGCATAGTCGGCAGGCTCACGGCCAGCGAAAGGCTTCCGGCCAACTTCACGTCAGCTCCGAACAGCAGGATCAGCGTCGGGATCAGAAACTCCCCGCCGGCGACACCAAGGAGCGACGCCACCACGCCGATCGCAAATCCAGCGACCACGCCGGCCAAAATCTGCGGGCCTCCCGACAGTGACGGCACGTTGCCGCCTGCGGTGTCATGAGCAAAGAGCAGAACGACCGCGATCAGCACCAGCAGCGCGGCAATGATCTTGTAGAGTGATTCCGATTTAAGCCGCGTTGCCCATGCTGCGCCCGCATATGCACCGACCAAGCTCCCCGCCAACAGGTTCAAGATGATCGGCCAATGCGCGCCGATCTCGGCGAAGGGCACAGTGCGGGCACGAAACGGCAGCGCAGTCGCGACCACGATAAGACTTGTCGCCTTGTTGAGGATGAYGGCTTCAAGCCCACGAAATTTGAACAGGCTGATGAGAAGCGGTAGCCGGAACTCAGCACCGCCGAGACCGATTAGGCCACCAAGCGTGCCGATAGCCGTGCCGGCGCCGAACGCTGCGAATCTGTTTTTCATGGGACCACGACGGAAAGGCGCACCGGGGCGATGCAGATTTGCCCATGATCCGTCGTGGCGGGGAGCTTCACGCCTGCTTACGGCAGGCAGTGGGGCATACCGCACTCTAACCACAAGCGAACAAGCCCGCAACTCAGAACTCTGTCGCTGCGTCGAGACCATGCGGGCTCTGRTAGACTACCAGAGCCCGCCGCGCCTCAGGCCGTGTACTCGATCGACTTGAAGCTGAGGTGCTTCACGCCCTCGGGAGCATCAGCGATCTTCCGGATCGCACCCCATGTCTGCTTGTAGTTCGGGATGATGAACTCGTTGACGCCGGCCGAGACCACGTTGCCCTGCACGCCGGTCGGATAGGCGAACAGCATGAATGTCTGCTTTGGCTTCGCCGTCGGGGTCGGATAGGCCATCGCCTGGGTCGAGCCGTTGTCGTTGTAGACTTCGACCAGGTCGCCCTGCTTCAGCTTCAGCTCGTCCATGTCCTTCGGATTCATCTGGATGTATGGGTACGGCATGCGGTCCATGACGAACTCGTTGTCCTGGTCGAGGTAGGCATTCTGCCAGATGATGTTGGCCCGGCCGTTGTTGATGAGGAATGGCCACTTCTTGGATTCCTCCTCCTTGCCGGCTGCCTGGAGGCCGCGCCACTGCGTCTCCATGAACTTGGYCTTGCCGTCCTTGCTGCCGAATTTGCCGTCGGTGAACAGTCGCTTGGTGCCGACGATCTTGCCGTCCTTGAAGTCGGTCGCCGGCTCCTGGAATCCGTTGGTTCCCATCGCGCGCAGGCGTTCGTAGGTGACGAACTCGCCGCCCTTTTCGTGGCCGTGGTAGCCGTCCATGAAGGCGTCTTCCTCGGTCTTCCAGTCGAAGCCCTTGAACTGGTCGGCGTACTGAGCCTTGCCCTGCTCGCGCAGCACCCGCTCCATGT
>NZ_JBFUES010000565.1:0-4956 GCF_056403875.1 Bradyrhizobium sp. P2_E8 | reverse complement strand
CTTGTAGGATGACGCCACGCCGCGGACGTCAGCCGTTGCAGGAACTGGGTGACCTCGCGCTTGAGCGTCTCGACCTCGCCATGGACGCGCTCGGAGGCGCGGCGACGCGCGCCCCGCGCCATCACATCGTCGCGCCCAGCACCCAGGGTGCGAACTCGGCGCCGCCGAAGTCAAAACTCTCGCTCTTGGTCGGCTGTCCCGAGGCCGTCTTGAGGATGAGTTCGAAGATGCGCTGGCCGCATTGCTCGACGCTCTCCTCGCCCTCGAGGATGGTGCCGCAGTTGACGTCCATGTCCTCTTCCATGCGCTTGTACATGGGCGTGTTGGTGGCGAGCTTGATCGAGGGCGCCGGCTTGCAGCCGAACACGCTGCCACGGCCGGTGGTGAAGCAGACCAGATTGGCGCCGCCGGCGACCTGCCCGGTCGCGGCCACGGGATCGTAGCCGGGCGTGTCCATGAACACGAAGCCCTTCTTGGTGATGGGCTCGGCGTAGCGCAGCACCTCGACGAGGTTGGTGGTGCCGGCCTTGGCCATCGCGCCGAGCGACTTTTCCAGGATGGTGGTGAGACCGCCCGCCTTGTTGCCGGGGCTCGGATTGGCGTTCATCTCGGCGCCTTCGCGCTCGGTGTACGCGTCCCACCAGCGCATGAGGTCGACCAGCTTCTCGCCGACCTCGCGGCTGACGGCGCGACGGGTGAGCAGGTGCTCAGCGCCGTAGGTCTCGGGCGTCTCCGACAGGATCACGGTGCCGCCGTGGCGCACGATGAGATCGCTGGCGGCGCCCAGCGCCGGGTTGGCGGACACGCCGGAATAACCGTCGGAGCCGCCGCATTGCAGGGCAACGGTAAGCTCGCTTGCCGGCACCGTTTCGCGCTTCACCTTGTTGGCGTCGGCCAGCGCCTCGCGCACGAAGGCAATGCCCGCTTCCACGGTCTTGCGGGTGCCGCCGACCTCCTGGATGTCCATCGCGCGCAGGCGGCCGGCGAGCTTCTGCTCCTCCATCAGGCCGCCGATCTGGTTCACCTCGCAGCCGAGGCCGAGCACGATGACGTGGGAGAAATTGACATGGCGCGCGTAGCCGCCGAGCGTGCGGCGAAGCAGCGCCAGCGGCTCGTTCTGCGTCATGCCGCAGCCGGTCTTGTGCGTCAGCGCGACCACACCGTCGACATTGGGAAAATCGGCCAGCGGATTGTCGCCGTTGAAGGGGTTCTTCTTGAAGACGTCGGCGACGAGGCTTGCGACATGCGCGCTGCAATTCACCGAGGTGAGGATGCCGATATAGTTGCGCGTGGCGACGCGGCCGTCCGGGCGGCGGATGCCCTCGAAGGTCGCCGGCAGGTCGAAATTCGGCGTCGGCTTGACGTCGGCGCAATAGGCATAGTCCTTGGCGAAATCGCCCATGCCGCAGTTCTGCGTGTGCACGTGCTGGCCCGGCGCGATCGGCACCGTGGCAAAGCCGATGATCTGGCCGTAGCGCTTGATCGGCTCGCCCACGGCGATCGGCTTGATCGCGACCTTGTGGCCGGAGGGAATGCGCTCGACCGTGGTCACGCCGTCGGCCACCGATGTTCCCGGCGGCAGGCTCGCGCGCGCGATCAGCACGCCATCATCGGGATGCAGGCGGATGACAGGGCTGATGGTCATGGCAGGTCTCCTTGGGTCTTCTAGGTATCGTGCCCCGGACGCTGCGCAGCGCGAAAGCGGTGCGCTGCTGATCCGGGGCCCAGTGTCACGTGATGTGTAGGGCTGGCAACCGGGTCCCGGCTCTGCGGAGCGGCACTGCGTGCCGCACCGCGTCCGGACACGGAAGCTTACGCCTTGCCGCCGGAATCCTTGCGGGTCGCGTTGACTTGCATCTTGGCGTAGGTCGTCATCATACCGACCTCGTTCGACAGCGTCACCAGCTTGAAGCCCATGTTGATGGCGCGCGCCGCGCCTTCGGCGCCGCTGCAATGGATGCCCGGGTTGAGGCCGCGCTTGCCGCACTCCTTGATGATCTTGTCGTAGATCGCGAGGATCTCAGGCTCGGTGCGATCGAGCTTGGGCTCGAGGCCGTAGGAGAAGCCGAGGTCGGACGGGCCGATATAGACGCCGTCGATGCCCTCGACGTCGAGGATCGCTTCCATGTTCTCGACCGCGGTTTTGGTCTCCATCATCGGCAGCAGAATGGTGTCGGCGTTCGCGGTCTTCTGGTAGGAGCCCGCGGTGCCGTACATGCCGGCGCGGATCGGGCCGTTGGAGCGCACGCCCTGCGGCGGATATTTCGAATAGGAAACGAGGTTCCTGGCTTCCTGGGGCGTGTTGACCATCGGGCAGATCACGCCATAGGCGCCGCCGTCGAGCACCTTGCCGATGATGCCGGGCTCGTTCCATGGCACGCGGACCATCGGAGTCACGGGATGCTTGTCCATCGCCTGGAAGCACTGCACCATCGACAGATAGTCCTGCACGCCATGCTGCATGTCGACCGTGACGCTGTCGAAGCCGCATTGCGCGATCATCTCGGCCGAGAAGCCGGAGGGAATCGCGAGCCACGCGTTGACCACGGCCTTGCCCGACTTCCAGATTTCCTTGACCTTGTTCGCCACGTTGCCTTCCTTCTTTGTTGTTTGGACCGTCGTCGCCATGACGAGCGCCGCGACTGCGCGACGTCGCTGTTAGCGCGAACCGGAGCGCCGCGCTACGCTTGCAATGACGCAAGACCTATGCGGTCGCCCTCTGGATGCTGATTTCGCTGACGCCGACCTCTCGGGCGGTATTCACTATCGCCGCCCAGGTGTCATCCGGCAAGGGGATGCCGTTCTGGGTGCGCTCGGCCCTGGTTTTTCGCTCGGGATCGCCGGGAATCAGCACCTGATCGACCCCGGCCACCGGTCTGGTGGCGCAGATGAAGTCGCATGGCGCGAGACCTCTGCATCGAACACATGGGAGGTATCGACCACCTTGGGATCGACATGGAACGCCAACATGCCGTTGGCGAAGCGGCGCCCGCCCGAGGTGGCCCCGGTTCCGGTCAGCGCGCCCTTCGGCAGCTTCTGCCGCAGCGGCTAGCCACCAGCACCTTGCCCTCGGCGACGACCAGGTCGCGAAGTACGGCACGATCGGGTCCTGGCCCTCACTCCTCGGCACTTGCCTCGTTGCCGGCGCCGAGCCCCGCAAGACTCTGTTCGAGCTCGCCGAGCATCTCCTGCAATTCGGCGAGCTTGCGGGCGCCGAAGCGGCTGGTGATCTCCGCGTAGA
Organism: Bradyrhizobium sp. P2_E8; assembly: GCF_056403875.1. NCBI lineage: Bacteria > Pseudomonadati > Pseudomonadota > Alphaproteobacteria > Hyphomicrobiales > Nitrobacteraceae > Bradyrhizobium > Bradyrhizobium sp. P2_E8. The sequence continues at coordinate 1,715 of NZ_JBFUES010000565.1, read as the reverse complement.
TCGCCTCCGACGTCGGCGCGACGGAGGCCATCAGCTTCACGCCCTCCTTCGAAATCGAGACCATGCTGCGACGCTGGTCCGCCTTCGCGGTCTTGCGCTCGATCAGATTGCGCGCCTCGAGATCGCGCAGGATGCGCGACAGGCTCGGGCCGAGCAGGAACGCCGTGCGCGCGAGTTCCGTGACCTCGGCGGCCTCGATGGCCGCCAGCGCACGCAGGATGCGCCATTGCTGCTCGGTCAGGCCGTGCTCGCGCAGCGAGGGACGAAACTGCCGCATCACCGCCTCGCGCGCCCTGAGCAGCGACATCGGCAGCGAGCGCGAGAAGTCGCGCATCGGAACCTGCCGTGCGGCAGGCGCGCTTGCGTTGGCGGGATCAGCCGGTCTCTTCGTCATGTCGCCCCTTCAAACCGCAAAATGTTTGCAGTGCAGCAAGGTCAGATTCTGTTTGACGCATTCACTTAACATGTTAAGCATCTCCCGGCACCGCGATTTGTAAGATCCCAGATGGCGCTTTCCAACGACGATATCCAAGCTTGCGCAAGGCGTCTGCACCAGGCGGAGAAGACCCGCACGCAGATCCGGCAGCTCTCGCAGGATTTCCCTGACATCACCATCACTGACGCCTACGCGATTCAGAAGGCCTGGGTCGACGTCAAGATCGCCGAGGGGCGCATCGTCAGAGGGCACAAGATCGGCCTCACCTCGAAAGCGATGCAGAGCGCGCTCAACATCGACGAGCCGGATTCCGGCGTGCTGCTCGACGACATGTTCTTCACCGACGGCGGGATCATTCCGACCGAGCGCTTCATCGCGACGCGCGTCGAGGCCGAGCTCGCCTTCGTCATGAGCAAGCGCCTCGCCGGGCCCGACTGCACGATGTTCGACGTGCTCAACGCCACCGACTTCGTGGTGCCGGCGCTGGAGATCCTGGATACGCGGATCGAGCGCGTCGATCCCAAGACCAAGGCTACGCGAAAAATCTTCGACACCATCGCCGACAATGCGGCGAATGCCGGCATCGTGCTCGGCGGCCGGCCGATCCGCCCGTTGGACGCAGATTTGCGCTGGATCGGCGCGCTCTGTTTCAGGAACGGCCAGCTGGAAGAGACCGGCCTTGCGGCCGGCGTGCTCAATCATCCCGCCACCGCCGTTGCCTGGCTTGCCAACAAGATCGCGCCGCTCGGCCTTGCGCTGGAGCCCGGCCAGATCGTGCTGGCCGGCTCCTTCATCCGTCCGATCGAGACCCGCAAGGGCGACACAATTCAGGCCGATTATGGCGCCTACGGCTCGGTGAGCTGCTACTTCGCCTAGGCGAACAAAAAAAGACAGGGAGTGAAACCGCGATGCCGCATTTCACGATCGAATATTCGGCCAATCTCGATGACCGCCTCGACATCGCCGCGGTGTGCGAAGTGGTGCGCAAGGCAGCGGTGGAGACCGGGATCTTCCCGCTCGGCGGCATCCGCGTCCGCGCTGTCAGATGCGAGCATTATGCGATCGCGGATAACAGACAGGATTACGGCTTTCTCGACATGGTGCTGCGCATCGGCGAGGGCCGTGACCTCAAGACCCGCCAGAACGCCGGCGAGCACGTCTTCCAGGCGCTCTCCAAACATCTCGATCCCGTCTTCGCCGCCAGCAAGTTCGCCCTCTCGTTCGACATGCAGATCAACGACAAGGACACCAGCTGGAAGCGCAACAACATCCACGACGC
>NZ_JBFUES010000564.1:0-4959 GCF_056403875.1 Bradyrhizobium sp. P2_E8 | reverse complement strand
CTTCTGGGACGGGATGAGGATGTACTTCCCGTCTTCCCGGCGCCGTGCGTAGATCCTGCCGTCGACGTACCGTATCTCCGTCGGATAGCAATCCGCGCTGTTGCAGCAACTCAGCACCGGATTGTCCGGCATGTGCCAGCTCGAATAGAACTTCTCGTGCAGCAGCTGATCCTGGGGCGGATGATGACGATGTGCATCCTGTCCAAGCTCCTCGGCCTTCACTCCGGTCAGCGACGGAAGCGACAGCGCAATCGTCAAGAGGAGTTTGCAAGCACGGTTCAGCACGCAGCCCCCCGTTCAGAATTTCGGACTCACGCCGCCTGAAATCGAAACAGCCATYGGCGGTCGCGCTCGCGGCGCGCCCTGAAGCGATCGAGACACCTTCTGGAGCACAGCGGCGTTCGCCAGGAATAATATCGGATCAGGCCAAACTTGCCGTTACAGACAGCACAGCCTTTTACAACAGGACCGCGCTCGGGGTGTTCAGGGCTATCGCACATCATGCTCTACTCCTGTCTGTCATGATCGTGGCTACGCTCGTGCGTCGGTGCACGGCCATCCACGCTCGTTATTGAAAATGCGGTCTCTCAATCACGACCCGCCAATCATGCGGCAATTCGGAGTATCGGACGCAGAGCTTGGCTCTATGAGCAGCACATCGCGCAAATCGCTGGCTCGTGCCTTGCACATCGCATCCCCTCGATTGGTCGTGAGACTAGTCCGCACACAACGGACCGCTCAATTGTACGGAGGTAAATGTGCTCTATGATTAGGAATGCGCGAGCTATACGTAGGTTTGTCCCGTAGTTCCCCGGCCCTTTGCCTTCAATTAGACCAAGCAAAGCCAGCTGGCTGCACGGCAACCGCGAGTTTCGGTGGGCGGATTCCACTTTAGTCGTAAGGAATTGCTCCCCTTGTTGCAAAGTGCTCTACTTGCCTTGGCCTCAGCGAGCCGGGATGCCTGCGATGATGCCAGGCCAGATTGCGAAATTTGGGAATTCGGCCGCACAATTCCTGCTCGGCGGCCTTGCGGCGCTTCGATCGTTCGGCAACGGCGAGAAGGACGAGCCCGCGGTCGCGGATGATTCGCGGCAAGACGCCGTCGATCTACGCGACGCCGTGAGGCAGTGGCGTGAGGTGTTCGAGCACAATCCGGTCATGTATTTCATGGTCGATCCGGCCGGAACAGTGCTCAACGTCAATACGTTCGGTGCCGCGCAACTGGGCTATACGCCGGCCGAGCTGATTGGCCAGTCCGTGCTCAACGTCTTCTTCGAGGAGGACCACGACTACGTCCGTCGATGCGTCGCGCGGTCCCTGGAAACCCTGCACCAGTCGCATACCTGGGAGATTCGCAAGTTCCGGAAGGACGGCTCGGTCCTCTGGGTCCGTGAAAACGCCAAGGCGATGCTGCGCGGCGACGGAACGCCGATCGTGCTGGTTGCCTGCGAAAATATCACCCAGCGCAAGGAGGCGGAGGATGCGCTGCGGCAGAGCGAAGCCTACCTCGCCCAGGCGCAGGAACTGAGCCGCACCGGCAGCTTCGGCCTGAACGTCGCGACAGGCGCGATCGTCTGGTCAAGGGAAACCTTTCGCATCTTCCAGTGCGACCTGGCGGTGAAGCCGACCCTGGAGTTTGTCTTCCAGCGCATCCATCCGGAGGATCGCGATGCGGTCAGCAGGACCCTCGATCGGGCCTCCCGACGCGCAGAGGATTTCGACCACGAGTATCGCCTGCTGATGCCGGATGGATCAGTCAAATACCTCCATTCCGTGGCGCGCGCGCTGAAACATGGATCAGGGCGCATCGAGCTCGTCGGGGCCGTCACCGATGTCACGGTTGCAAAGGAGTCCGAGCAAAGGCTGCGGCGCAGCGAGGCCTATTTGGCCGAGGCGCAACGGCTCAGCCATACAAGCAGCTGGGCCTGGGATGTGCGCCGTCAGGAGTTTGCATACCGATCGGCTGAACTCTACCGCCTGTTCGGATTTGAGCCGAACCATATCGATGTACCGGCACGGGCTTTCCAGGAACGTATCCTCCCCGAGGACTTCCAACGGATCATCGAGGTGGAACGTCAGGCCCTCCGGCGAAGGGACCCCTTTGAAATCGACTTTCGCATTGCGCGCCCAGACGGCTCGATACGACGAGTCCATACCGAAGGACATCCCATCGTCGGCAGCGATGGCGAAGTGATGGAAATCATCGGTACCCATGTGGACGTCACCGACCAGGTCGCCGCAAAGGAAGCGCTTCAAAGGGCATTTGACGAGCTCAAGGCATCCGAGCAGCGATTCCGCGACTATGCGGAAACCGCATCGGACTGGTTTTGGGAGACCGGGCCGGATCACCGTATCACCAAGATATCGGAACACGCCGATCCGGCCGGTGCTGCGCCGACGGCCCTGATCGGCCTGACGCGCTGGGACATTCCGCCCGATGCCGAGCTCGAACCCGGGAAGTGGGAGCAGCATCGCGCGACGCTCGACGCCCACCTCCCGTTCCGCGATCTGGTTTACCGCGGCAGGGATCGCAACGGCTCTCCAATTTACGTGCGCACCAGCGGCAAGCCCCTGCATGACGCGGACGGTCATTTTCTCGGCTATCGAGGCGTCAGTAGCGATGTAACGGCGGCGATCCGCGCCGAGCATGCTGAAGAAGCGCTGCGCAAAGCACAAGCCGAGCTCGCCCATATCACGCGCGTCACGACGCTTGGCGAACTCACCGCCTCGATTGCCCACGAAATCACCCAGCCTCTTGCCGCCGTGATTTCCAATGCGGACGCCTGCATGACTTGGCTCGATCGCGAACCCGCCGACTTGAAGGCCGCGCGCCGTTCCGCAGAATGGATCGTCGAGGACGCCAATCGGGCCAGCGAGGTGATCCGCCGGATCAGGGCGCTCGCGAAGAAGACCGAGATCGAAGTGGTTCCACTCGACATCAACCAAGTCGTCAGGGAGGCGGTGGCGCTCGTTCGGCGCGAGCTCGCCACCCATAGGGTGTCGGTGCGAATGGAGTTGGCGTCCAACCTGCCGAAGATTTGCGGCGACCGGATCCAGCTCCAGCAGGTGCTGATTAACCTGGTGATGAACGGCATCGAAGCCATGCAAGCCAATGTCGACTGCCCGCGCGAAATGGCGATCCGATCGAGCCGGACGGACGACGACGACGACGGCGACCGCCTGGTTCTCACCGTGACGGACCGCGGTGTCGGCCTCGGCAAGGACGTCAAGGAACGCATCTTCACCCCCTTCTTCACGACGAAATCGGACGGTCTGGGGATGGGACTCTCGATCTGCCGATCAATCATCGAGGCTCACGCGGGCCGGCTTTCGGCCTTTCAAAATGAGGGGAGCGGTGCAACATTTCAGATCGCCCTGCCCTTGCAGCACAGGGACACGTCGTGACCGACCATGCCAAGCAAGGCCAGGCGAGCGCGGGTGAGCCGATCGTCCTGATCGTCGATGATGATCCGTCGATGCGCCGCGCGCTGACCAATCTCTTTCAATCGGTCGGCCTTAAGGTCGAGGCCTTCAGTTCAGCGGCAGAGATCTTGGAAGCCAAACCGCCTGCGGTCCCCAGCTGCCTTGTGCTCGACATCCGCCTGCCAGGATCGAGCGGCCTCGACCTCCAGGCCGACCTCGCCAAGGCCAACATTCACACGCCCATTATCTTTATCACCGGTCATGGCGATATTCCCATGACCGTGAGAGCCATGAAGAGCGGTGCCGTCGATTTCCTCACCAAACCGGTGCGCGATCAGGACATGCTGGATGCGGTACAGGCGGCGATCGAACGGGATCGCAGGCGGCGCGATGCGGAGAAGTCGATCTCAGGCGTGCGCTCCCGTTTCGAGGGGCTGACAGCGCGCGAGCGCGACGTCCTCGCCCTGGTTGCATCCGGCCTGATGAACAAACAGGTCGCCGCCGAACTTGGATTGGCCGAGATCACCGTGAAGATCTATCGCGGGCAGATCATGCGGAAAATGGAGGCGAAGTCATTGGCCGATCTCGTCCGAATGACCGACGCGCTTGGAATCCCGCGCAATAGGGGTCACCTGCAAACCTAAGTATGCTTTCCAATCTCGCTCCGGGGGCCCACTTTCCCTAAACGGCTGAACCGCGGCCGGCGGCTCCCCGTTCAGGAGCGATCATATTGTCAGTGCCTTCGATCATTTCCGTCATTGATGATGATCCCTCCGTTCGCCTTGCGACGAACAACCTCCTGACGTCGCGTGGATACACGGTCTACACCTTTGGTTCCGCTCACGAATTTCTCCAATCCGCCGAACTGGACACGACCTCCTGCGTGATCGCGGACGTGCAGATGTTGGCCATGAGCGGCGTCGAGCTGTTGATGCATATGCGCAGCCTCGGGCGCATCACGCCCTTCATCTTCATGACGGCTTTTCCCGACGACGCCGTGCGCGACCGCGCGCTGAAGGCCGGCGCGAGCTGCTTTCTCGCCAAGCCGTTTTCCACGCCAGCTCTGCTTCAATGTCTGGAGGCGGCCCTGTCGGAGTCCAAGATGTAACCTGGCCGCGCCTGCCCCTGATAGCTCCTCAGGCTGCGGCGGCTCATCGTCGTGGCGACATAGTAGGGGCGAGGCGCTCAATCCACCTTGATGTTGGCCGCCTTGATGATCGGCCACCACTTCGCGATCTCCGCCTTCTGGCGGGTGCCGAGCGCTTCGGGGGTGAGCTGATCCTGCGGCGTCATCTCCAGGCCCTGGCTTTCGAGCTGCTTCTTCACGGCGGGATCGTTCAGGGCGTCCACGGCCGCGGCGTTGAGCTTGGCCACGATCTCCTTCGGCGTGCCCTTCGGCACCCACATGCCCGACCACAGCGTCATGTGGAAGCCTTTCAGGCCCGCCTCCTCAGCGGTCGGGATGTCGGGCGCCGAGGGCAGGCGCTTGTCGTCGGTGACGGCGTAGGCACGGATGGTGCCGGCGCGGACCTGGTT
>NZ_JBFUES010000563.1:0-4963 GCF_056403875.1 Bradyrhizobium sp. P2_E8 | reverse complement strand
GTCATCGCGTCCTGCGGCGGCACCAGGCGCGGCACGCGCTGCGTGCCGCCGGCGCCGGGGAACAGGCCGACCTTGACCTCGGGCAGGCCGAGGCGCGTCTTGGGATTCTCAGCCGCCACACGGTAGTGACAGCACAGCGTGATCTCGAAGCCGCCGCCGAGCGCGAGGCCGTTGATCGCGGCCGCCCACGGCTTGCCGGAGGTTTCGATCGAGCGCAGCACCTGCGAGAAGCGCCGGCTCTGGTCGAACAGCATCTGGTTCGCCGCCGTCTCGCCTTGCTCGCTGAAGACCTTGGCGTAGGCCTGGTTCATGCCTTCCAGCATCGACAGGTCGGCGCCGGCGCAGAACGCCTCCTTGGCCGAGGTGATGACGACGCCCTTCACCGCGGCGTCGGCCGTGGTTTCCTTGACGATCGCATCGAGCTCGCTGGTCGAGGTCTCGTCGAGCACGTTCATCGAACGGCCCGGGATGTCCCAGGTGACGAGCGCGATGCCGTCGGCGTCGGTCTCAACCTTGAAATTCTTGTAAGCCATGTTGGTTGCTCCTCGGTGCCGCAGCCGATCTCAGGCGCGACGGTTGACGGTGATCTCGTAGGGTGGATTAGCCGAAGGCGTAATCCACCAGTCCGCGGGGAAAGAAGTGGTGGGTTACGCCAAGCAGATGCGCTTCGCGCATCTGCAGGGCTAACCCACCCTACGCAGTTACACCCTCTCGATGATGGTGGCGGTGCCCATGCCGCCGCCGATGCACAACGTCACCAGCGCGGTGGACTTGTTGGTACGCTCGAGCTCGTCGAGCACGGTGCCGAGGATCATCGCGCCGGTCGCGCCAAGCGGATGGCCGAGTGCGATCGCACCGCCATTGACGTTGATCTTGGCGTTGTCGATGTCGAAGGCCTGGATGTAGCGCAGCACGACCGAGGCAAAGGCCTCGTTGAGCTCGAACAGGTCGATGTCCGACTTCTTCATGCCGGAGCGCGCGAACAGCTTTTCGGTGACGTCGACCGGACCGGTCAGCATCATCGCCGGCTCGGAGCCGATGTTCGCAAACGCGCGGATTTTTGCCCGCGGCTTCAGGCCATATTTGCTGGCCGCCTCCTTGCTGCCGAGCAGCACGGCGCCGGCGCCGTCGACGATGCCCGAGGAGTTGCCGGCGTGGTGCACGTAGTTGACGCGCTCGATCTCCGGATGCGACTGCACGGCGACGCCGTCGAAACCGCCCATCTGCGCCATCATCGTGAACGAGGGCTGCAACTGCGCCAGCGACTGCATCGTCGTCGAGGGACGCATATGCTCGTCCTTGGCGAGGATGGTGAGGCCGTTGATGTCCTTCACCGGCACGACCGACCTGTTGAAGCGGCCCTCGTCCCAGGCCTTGCCGGCACGCTGCTGGCTCTGCACCGCGTAAGCGTCGACGTCATCGCGCGAGAAGCCGTACTTCGTCGCGATCAGATCGGCCGAGACGCCCTGCGGCATGAAATAGGCGGGCACCGCCATCGACGGATCCATCGGCCAGGCGCCGCCGGAGGCGCCGATGCCGACACGGCTCATCGATTCGGCACCGCCGCCGATGACGAGATCATGCTGGCCGCTCATCACCTGGGCAGCGGCAAAGTTCACGGCATCCAGGCCGGAGGCGCAGAAGCGGCTGATCTGCACGCCGGGCACGGCTTCGCCGAGGCCCGCCTTCAGCGCGGCGAAACGCGCGATGTCGGAGCCCGCCTCACCGACGGGATCGACCACGCCGAGCACGACGTCGTCGACGGAATCTTCCGGCAAATTGTTGCGGTCCTTCAGCGCCTTCAACGGCACCGTGGCGAGCGCGAGCGCGGTGACTTCGTGCAGCGCGCCGTCCGCCTTGCCGCGGCCGCGCGGGGTTCGGACGTGGTCGTAGATATAGGCATCTGCCATGGGAGCCTCCTGATTGCAGCTATCGGTTACGACCGCGACGCGGCCGGGATTATGGGTGAAGCGAAAATATTCAGAACGCTTCTGCCGGCAGTTCCATGATGGTGGCGCAGCCCGACTGGATGCGCGCGAGATTGGCCGCGGTCTCCGGCAACATCCGCTCCATGAAGAAGCGGCCGGTGACGAGCTTGGTCGAGAGATAGGGCGTCGCCCCGCTCTCGGCAATCTTGGCATTCGTCACCTTTGCCATCTTCGCCCACATGTAGCCGAGCGCGACGAAGCCGAAGAGATGCAGGTAATCGGTTGCGGCAGCACCCGCATTATCAGGCTTCATCATCGCGTTCTGCATCAGCCAGGTGGTGGCCTGCTGGAGATGGCCGAGCGAAGCCGAGAGCGGGGTGATGAAGGGTTTCAGCGCCTCGTCGCCGCCGTTCTCCTTGGCGAAGGCCATGACCTCGCCGAAGAAGGCCATGATGGCGCGGCCGCCGTCGCGCGGCAGCTTGCGGCCGACGAGGTCGAGGGCCTGGATGCCGTTGGCGCCTTCATAGATCATGGCGATGCGGGCATCGCGCACGAACTGCTCCATGCCCTGCTCGGCGATGTAGCCGTGACCGCCATACATCTGCTGCGCCTGCACCGCGTTGGCGAAGCCGTAATCGGTGAGGAAGCCCTTCAGCACCGGCGTCATCAGGCCCATGTGGTCGTCGGCGGCCTGGCGGTCCTTGGGATCCTCCGAACGGTGGGCGACGTCGCTCTTCAGCGCGGTCCAGATCACGAAGGCGCGCGCGGCCTCGTTGAAGGCGCGGATCGAGAGCAGCGTGCGGCGCACGTCGGGATGCACGATGATCGGATCGGCCGGCTTGTCCGGCGCCTTGGTGCCGGTCAGCGAACGGCCCTGGATGCGCTCGCGGGCATAGGCGACGGCGTTCTGATAGGCGACCTCGGACTGCGCGAGCCCCTGCACGGCGACGCCGAGCCGGGCCTCGTTCATCATCACGAACATGCCCTGCATGCCCTTGTTCTCTTCGCCGATCAGCCAGCCGGTGGCGCTGTCGTAGTTCATCACGCAGGTGGAATTGCCGTGGATGCCCATCTTGTGCTCGATCGAGCCGCAGACCACGCCGTTGCGGGCGCCGACCGAACCGTCGGCATTCACCAGGAATTTCGGCACCACGAACAGCGATACGCCCTTGATGCCGCCAGGCGCGCCCTCGATGCGGGCGAGCACGAGGTGGATGATGTTGGAGGCCAAGTCATGCTCGCCGGCGGAGATGAAGATCTTGGTGCCCGTGATCTTGAAGCTGCCGTCGGCCTGCCGCACCGCCTTGGTGCGGAGCATGCCGAGATCGGTGCCGCAATGCGGCTCGGTCAGGTTCATGGTGCCGGTCCATTCGCCGGCGACCATCTTCGGAACGTAGGTCTGCTTCTGCTCGGGCGAGCCGTGCACGATCAGGGCTGCGGTGGCGCCCATGGTGAGGCCGCCATACATCGAGAACGCCATGTTGGCGGAGATCTGGAATTCGTTGACGGCCTGGGAGAGCGTCACCGGCAGGCCCTGCCCGCCGAACTCGGTCGGAGCCGACAGACCAAGCCAGCCGCCCTCGGCGACCTGCTTGAAGGCGTCCTTGAAACCCTTCGGCGTGGTGACGCTGCCGTCATCGGCGCGCTTGCAGCCTTCGAGATCGCCGACGCGGTTGAGCGGCTGGAGCACCTCTTCGGCGAGCTTGGCGGCTTCGCCCAGGATCGCCTCGCGCACGTCGCTGGACGCATCGGAGAAGYCGGGCAGATTGTCGTAACGATCGATCTGGAAGACGTCGTTGAGCAGGAAATTCACGTCTTCGACGGGGGCTTTATAGATCGGCATGGTGGTCTCCCGGCATGGCCGTTGAAATGGTGGGATTCGCTATGATTGGGCGGCAAGCTGCTCCGCCATCAGGCGGTGCAGCATGTTGATGGCCTTGAGCGGACGCACCATCACCTTGAAATTCGTGATGCGTCCCTCGGGATCGAAGCTGATGATGTCGACGCCGTTGATCTCGATGCCGTCGATCACGTTCTTGAATTCGAGCACGGCGCCGCTCTCGCTTCGCCACTCGCCGACATAGGTGAAGCCGGGACCGCCGAGGACCTTCTCGGCGCTCGACAGATATTTGAAGGTGATGTCGCGGCCGCGCTGGGGCGAATGCACCACAGGGCTTTCGAAGACCGCATCGGGATGGAGCAGGTCCCAGAGCGCTTTGCGGGCTTCAGCGCGATCTTGGGACTTCATGTAGCCGTACCACGAGTCGAGGCCGGTCATTCTCAGGTGCCTCCCTAAAGGCCTGGGCAAAAAACGCGAAAACAACCCCATGCACAGTAGCGAAGAGGTTGATTTTGCTGGATCTTCGGGGTGGGTCTTGTGGCCCGCTCCGAAGCCGTCCCATATGCACATTGACGCATATGCGCAGATGCGCATAAAGTCAAGCTGGTTGGTCAAGATCGAAGACGAAGGAGGCCAGTCATGGCACTGGGCGACGCAATCCTCGCATGCCTGACGGAACGTCCGATGACGGGTTACGAGCTCGCCAAGACGTTCGATTCCTCGATTGGCTTCTTCTGGAAGGCCGACCACCAGCAGATCTATCGCGAGCTCTCCAAGCTGCGCGACCGCGGCTACATCCAGGGCCGCGAGGTCGTGCAGACGGGCAAGCCCAACAAGCTGATTTATACGCTGACTCCCGAGGGCCGAACAGCGCTGCGGCACTGGGCCGCGCGGCCGAGCACGCCGCCCTCGATCAAGGACGACCTCCTGGTGCGGCTGCATGCGCTCGACAGCATCGACATCGAGCCCATGCGCACCGATCTGATGGCCCGGCTGGAGCACCACCGCGACCGGCACGAGAATTACGAGCGGATCCTCAAAAAGCGTTTTCCGGACGGCACGGCGGAGGGCCGGCTCGATCTCGGCAACCTGCTCCTGCTTCGCCTTGGCGCCCGCCACGAGCAGATGGTGGCCGATTTTTGCGAAGAGGCACTCGCGGCGCTGTCGACGATGAGCGGCAAGGGCACGGTGGTGC
>NZ_JBFUES010000562.1:0-4987 GCF_056403875.1 Bradyrhizobium sp. P2_E8 | reverse complement strand
GTGGGAGGTGCCGGGCGTGATCGTGGTGAAGCTCCTGATCCATCCGCTTGCAGCGTTCGGCCTGATGCTGGCGTTCGGCCCGTTCGCGCAGCCCTGGGCCGCGACCGCCGTGCTGATGGCCTCGCTGCCGCCGGCGCTGAACGTGTTCGTGATCGCCCGGCAGAACGGGGCCTGGATCGAATCCGCCTCCGTCGCGGTGCTGCTCGGGACCTTTGCGTCCGTGGTCACACTGACCAGCGTGATGTGGGCGATCCAGACCGGCCGGCTGGCGTTTCCGTGAGAGGCGTTACCTTCGCCAGGTCGGCGTCAACCCCTCCCGCATGGCGAAGCGCCGGAGCGGGCCGATGGCGCCGAGCAGGTGCATGCCGACGGCGCGGACCGGCTGGAGCGGCAGGAAATCGTTGAGCAAGGAGCGGTTGGCGATGTCGATCGCGAAGGTCCGGCTCAGGATGTCCGGACGCCGCGCCCGGTCGTAGCGCTGGAGCACGTCGGCTGCGCCGGGGTCCTGGCCTGATGAGATGGCTTCGCCCGCGAGCCTGGCAATATCGGCGGCATCGCGCAGGCCAAGGTTGAGGCCCTGGGCGCCGATCGGGGGAACGACATGGGCGGCTTCGCCAACCAGCGCGATGCGGTCGCGGCCGAAGGATTTGGGACGTTCGATCGCCAGCGGAAACAGATTGCGCCCGGGCTCGACAATCATGCGTCCCAGAATGGAATGCGACTGCTTCTCGATCGCGGCGGACAGCTCCTCGTCGCTTAAGCCGCGGAGCCGTTCGGCTTCCGCGGGAGCTGCGACCCAGACGATGCTGGAGCGGTTGCCGGGCAGGGGCACGAACACGCAGGGCCCGTGCGGCGTGTGGAACTCGGTCGAGACATTGCGATGCGGCCGTGCATGGCCGACGTTGAAGGTGAGCGCGGTCTGCGTCAGCTCGCGCCGCGTCACCGCGATGCCGGCGGCCTCCCGGCACAGCGAATGCCGGCCGTCGGCGCCGACCACGAGCCGGGCCGTGAGGAATTGCGCGGAGGCCGTGCGGATCGCGACATCGTCGGCTTCGACGACGATGCTTTCGGCCTCGTCGTCGAAACGGACGATCCCGGGCAGCTCGGCCGCGCGCGCCTCCAGCGCCAGCATCAGCGAGCGGTTGTCGATGTTGTAGCCGAAGGCGTCGAGCGCGATCTCGTGACAGGAGAAGCGGACCTCCGGCGCCCGGAACAGCCGGCCGGTGTCGTCGACGAGGCGCATGACTTCGAGCGCGGCCGCCTTGTCCTTGCAGCGCGGCCAGACGTCGAGGCTCTCCAGGAGCTCGATCGAGGCACCGAGCAGCGCGGTGGTGCGATTGTCGGCATAGGGCACGCGGCGCGCCACCAGTGCGGTCCGTGCACCCGCCTGCGCCAGCGCGACGGCCGCGCTAAGGCCCGCCGGTCCACCGCCGATCACGGCTGCGTCGAAGAGTGTCGATGCGTCTGTCATGGAACGACATTTGACACGCCCCGCGGCAAATTCAAGCCCACCTATTTTTCCCTGATTTTATGGCGAATTGTGCGACCGGGTGCCGCAATGGCTTATGTGCAAACCGGTCTCATTCTGATAGCAGAAGCCATGGATACCCAGCAGGATTCCCTGAAGCCGAAACCGGCGATCCGCGCCGCGGCCTTCTCGGTGCACATTTTCACCGCCTTCGGCGCGGCCATCGCGCTGCTGGCGATGCTGGAGGCCGTGCGCGAGCACTGGGCGGCGATGTTTCAATGGCTGGGCGTCGCGCTGATCATCGACGCGATCGACGGTCCGATCGCGCGCCGGCTCGACGTCAAGAACGTGCAGCCGAACTGGTCGGGCGACGTGCTCGATCTCGTGGTCGACTTCGTCACCTATGTGTTCGTGCCGGCCTACGCGATCGTGGCGAGCGGGCTGCTGCTGCCGATCGCGGCTCCCTTGCTCGGCGTCGCCATCATCGTCACCAGCGCGTTATATTTCGCCGATCTGCGCATGAAGGCCGACGACAATCATTTCCGCGGCTTCCCGGCGCTGTGGAATGCGGCCGCGTTCTACCTGTTCCTGCTGCACTGGCCGCCGCTGTGGTCGACGCTGCTGGTCGCGGCCCTCGTGGTGCTGACCTTCGTGCCGTTCCACGTGCTGCATCCGGTCCGCGTCGTGCGGCTGCGCTGGCTGACCATGTCGCTGATCGCGATCTGGGCGGTGCTCTCCCTCTACACGCTGGACATGGACTTTCGCGTCGGTCCCGGCGTGACGCTCGCGCTGTGCGCCATCGCGCTCTGGATCAGCTTCAGCGACGCATTGATTCGCTTCGCAAGATCCTTCGCATGATGCATCTGCTCACCAGCCCCGAAGCCTGGGCCGCGCTGCTCACCTTGACGTCGCTCGAGATCGTGCTCGGCATCGACAACGTCATCTTCCTGTCGGTGATCGTCTCGCGCATCCCCGAGAAGCAGGCGCACCGCGCCCGCCAGATCGGGCTCGCGCTGGCGCTGGTCTTCCGTATCATCCTGCTCAGCGTTCTGGTCTGGCTGATCGGCCTGACCGCGCCGGTGTTCTCGTTTGCGGGTTACGACTTCTCCTGGCGCGACCTCATCCTGATCGGCGGCGGCCTGTTCCTGATCGCGAAGGCGACGCACGAGATCCACGCCGAGGTCGAAGCCGACGACGGCGAGGGCGATCAGGCCTCCGGCCGCAACGCCTTCTTCTGGGTGATCGTCCAGATCATCGTCATCGACATCGTGTTCTCGCTGGACTCGATCATCACCGCGATCGGCATGGCGCAGGACATCGAGATCATGATCGCGGCCGTCGTGATCGCCTGCCTGATCATGTACCTTTCGTCGGGGCCGGTGTCGCGATTCGTCGCGGAGCATCCGACCACGAAAATGCTGGCGCTGGCCTTCCTGGTGTTGATCGGCGTCGCGCTGGTTGCCGATGGATTCCAATTCCACATCCCGCGCGGCTACATCTATTTCGCAATTGCGTTCTCGGCTGCGGTGGAGTTCTTCAACGTGCTGGCCAAGCGCAACCGCAGGAAAGCCAGCAAATAGTCGCGTTTGGTCCGTTCCATTCCAAGTCGAGTTGACAAGGTGGCCGTGATGTCTTTGGCTTGCCGCCGCGTCGACCGAGAGGAGGTCAGGCAATGACCAAAGCCGTCCGTGTGCACAAGGTCGGAGGCCCCGAAGCCCTGGTCTACGAGAGCGTCGACGTGCCGGCGCCCGGCCCCGGCGAGGTGCGCATCCGCCAGCATGCGGTGGGCCTGAACTTCATCGACGTCTATTATCGCACCGGCCTCTACAAGGCGCCGGGGCTTCCTTTCATCGCCGGCAACGAGGCCTCGGGCGAGGTCATCACGGTCGGGCCGGGCGTCACGAATTTCCATCCCGGCGACCGCGTCGCCTACTACTACAATCTCGGCGCCTATACCGGCGAGCGCAACATCCCCTGGGAGAAGCTGGTCAAGCTGCCCGACCACATCACCCACGAGCAGGGCGCCGTGCTGATGCTGAAGGGGCTCACGGTCTGGTATCTGCTGCACAAGACCTTCAAGGTCGAGCCGCATCATCGCGTGCTGATCCACGCCGCCGCCGGCGGCATCGGCCTGCTCGCCTGCCAGTGGGCGAGGGCACTCGGCGCCCACGTCATCGGCACGGTCGGCTCGCGCGAGAAGGCCGAGCTTGCGGAAGCCAATGGCTGCGACCACGTCATCCTCTACAACGAGGAAGACTTCGTCGCGCGCGTGAAGCAGATCAGCCGCAACGAGGGCTGCGACGTCGTCTATGACGGCGTCGGCAAGGCGACCTTCCCGGGCTCGCTGTCCTGCCTGAAGCCGCGCGGCATGTTCGTCTCGTTCGGCAATGCCTCAGGCCCCGTGCCGCCGTTCTCGATCGCCGAGCTCAACAACCACGGCTCGCTGTTCGCGACCCGGCCGAAGCTCAACGACTACGTCGGCACCCGCAAGGAGTTGCTGGAAGGCGCCGACACGCTGTTCGCCGCCGTCATCAACGGCAAGCTGCACGTGCCGATCAACCACGCCTACGCGCTGAAGGACGCCGCCAAGGCGCATATCGATCTCGAGAGCCGCAAGACCACGGGCGCGTCGATCTTGAAGCCGTAGCTCCCGTGTCCCGGACAAGCTGCGACGCATAAGCGTTGCAGCGCAGAGCCGGGACCCAGATTGGCAACAAGGTACAATGCGGCGAGATGGGCCCCGGCTCTGCAGCGCACCGCCGAAGGGGGCGCTGCGCTGCGTCCGGGGCACGAGAGTGGCCTTACGCCACGCGTCTCGCCGCGCCGGCCTTGGTCAAGATCGCGTCGAGGCAGTCGATCATCTCGGCGATCTCCGCCCGCGTGACGTTCAGCGCCGGCATGAAGCGCAGCGTGTCGACCTGCGGTGCGTTCAGCAGCACGCCGGACTCGAACGCTTGCGCAACGATGCCGGGCGCGATCGGCAGCTTGAGGTCGAGCGCCAGCAGCAGGCCGCGCCCCCGCACGCCGCCGAGGCCGTGCCGGGCCGAGACCTTCTGCAACTCGCTTTCGAGCAGGAGGCCGGTCTCGGTGACCGCCTTCAGGAAGTCCGGCTTGCCGACCTCGTCCAGCACCGCAAGGCCCACCGCGCACATGATCGGGTTGCCGTTGAAGGTGCCGCCCTGGTCGCCGTGCTCGAAACAGGCGGCGCGTTCGGTCGCAAGCAGGGCCGCGAGCGGCACGCCGCCGCCGATGCCCTTGCCGAGCGTCATGATGTCGGGCGCGATGCCGGCATGCTCGTAGTGGAAGAGCTTTCCGGTCCGGCCCATGCCGGTCTGGATCTCGTCGAAAATGAGCAGCAGACCGTGCGCCTCGGTGAGTGCGCGCAGCTCCTRCAGGAACCGATCGGTCGCGGGCCACACGCCTGATTCACCCTGGATCGGCTCCAGCATGATAGCGACGGTGTTGTCGTTGATCAGCTTTTCGACCGAGGCGATGTCGTTGAGCTTCGCCTTCTTGAAG
>NZ_JBFUES010000561.1:0-4988 GCF_056403875.1 Bradyrhizobium sp. P2_E8 | reverse complement strand
GCCTTGGGGCTCACGGAGAGCAATCCGCCCTGCCCGCAACTCTCGCGCCCGACGCTGCCGCGTCCACCGCAAGCCCGGCTCGCGAAAATGACGACCACATGATCGCCCCTCAAGGATGAGCCGGGATGGGCGACACATACGACAAATCCGAATTTCGGTAAAGTGGAATGTTTTTGCGCGGGCGGGTTGACAGGTCGGCGACACAGCCCGGTCCCGTAGCCCGGATGGAGCGCAGCGCAATCCGGGAAAGTGCCGCAGCCCGGATGGTGCGACGTGTAATCCGGGGGAGTGCCGGATGCCGGGCGAGCGGCCCCGGATTTCGCTTCGCTCCATCCGGGCTACAAGGGAGAGAGCTCACCCGGGCCACAGGAGCATCACCCCTTCGGCCGCACCGGCGTGCCATCCGCCATCGTGGTCACGCCCTTGCGTTCGACGATCATCCCGTAGGCGCGGGGCTGGCGGTGGACGTCGAAATTGAAGGTGGTGCGCTTGTAGGAGTTGCAGAGATCGAGGTCGCAGCGCGCCAGCGCGATCTCGTCGCCCTTGGTGGTGCACGCCGCGACGATCTCGCCCGAAGGCGCGATGATGCAGCTGCCGCCGATGTGGTCGACGCCCTCCTCGAGGCCGGCCTTGGCGACGCCGACCACGAAGGTGCCGTTCTGGTAGGCGCCGGCCTGCATCACCAGGCGATTGTGGAACAGCGAGAGATCGTCGTGCTCGGGCGCGGGCGGATTGTGCACCGGCGTGTTGTAGCCGATCATCACCATCTCGACGCCCTGGAGGCCCATCACGCGATAGGTTTCGCTCCAGCGGCGGTCGTTGCAGATCGCCATTCCCATCACGCCGCCGAAGGCATTGGTCACGCCAAAACCGCTGCCGGGCTCGAAGTAACGCTTTTCCAGATGCTGAAATTCGCGCCATGGCTCATGCTCGGCATGGCCGGGCAAATGGACCTTGCGGTACTTCGCGACGATCGCACCGCTCTTGTCCACCAGGATGGAGGTATTGTAGCGCCTGGTGACGCCGGCCTCGACCGTCAGCTCGGCATAGCCGAGGTAAAACCCGATGCCGATGTCGCGCGCGAGGTCGAACAGCGCTCGCGTCTGCGCCCCCGGCATCTCGCGCTCGAAGAAGGCGTCGATCTCCGCCTGGTCCTCGAAATACCAGCGCGGAAAGAACGTGGTCAGCGCGAGCTCGGGATAGACGATCAGGTCGCAGCCGCAAGCCTTCGCCTGGCGCATCAACGCCATCAGGCGTGCCACGACCTCGGTCCTCGTCTCCGCTCGCGCGATCGGGCCAAGCTGGCCGGCCGCAATAGTCACAAATCTCGCCACGCGTTTTTCCTTCGCTTCCTCGACCTGCGTCGCCACGCGTTATCGCGCGGCGCGCTGTCGCGACCGCCGACATGCAGATTCCGCACCTGTGGCGCTCGTCGCGCAAGGGCGAGCCGGCTTGCACATCCAGTCGGGGAACCATCGTTGCCGATTTGCAACGGTTCCCCACGGTCTGAAGCCGGACAAGAGAAACTCCCATTGCGGCCACGAACCCCGCTCACAACGCCGTGAGACTACAGGGGAACTACGATGCGTGCACAACGCGTTTGGAAAGTGAACGGGGCCGCCAGCATCGGGCAGCTTCAATCGCGACTGGACGATCTGAACAAGCGTCTCAGCCAGCTCGAAAGCCAGCATCCTGAGAACTGGAAGGTCGAAGAGCTCAGATCAAGCGCACTCAGCCTGTCGCGCGAGATCGACGACATCCGCTGTGCCGAGGCAACGGCGGCGCTGAGCGAGCTGCTGCGGAAGTAGGCGGGACGGCGGCGATTCGGCGCTGCGTCGGGAACCAACGTCCGCCGCCGCCATTTCCATCAGAGCATGGAGCAAATCATGACCAGGCACCTGACGCGGGCCCATCTCGCGCGCGGCGTGGCCGGCGCGGTTTCCACGCTGGTCCTGTGCGCGACGGCGGCATTCACCATCGCGCACCACTTCGCGCTGTGAGGGATTTCGCATGACATCCGACCCCGAGGAGTCGGTGAGGCTGCAAGGTTTTGGCGAGATGACGTTGCGCACGGCGGTCGCGACGCTGATGGCGCTGGCGCCACGCGCGCGATCGGAGGCCGCCGTCTTCCGCGTCCGCGACGGCTCGCGTTTGGCCGCGAGCGAGATCGCCGACCTCGCGTCGGATTGGGGCATGACGCCGATGGCGGAAGTCAGGTCGCCAAGGCTGGTGCCGGAGCAGCACTGGTCGGACATCGTCCGCAGCATGGTGCGCGAGGCGCCGCTGCCGGCGCTGATGGTGGCGTTCCTGGTGGGCGTGCTGGTGGCGCGGCGGTAGTGCCGCGCCTCAAGCGGCGCGGGCCGATTTCGCGCGCTCCTCCAGTGCATTGATCGTCGACACGAGATTGTCACGTCGTACCCGAAGGGTTGCCGCGAGCAACGGATAGGACGGGTGCTGCCTGTCGAACACCCCAGCCTTGGCCTCTTCTTCGAGGATGTCGGAATTCATGAGCTGAACGCGCCACCACAGATCCGCAATCAGCGCGCTAAGCCGAAGCTCTCCAGTGGAGCCGAAACGGGACACTTCTGTCATTGTTTGCCTCAACCTGAAACAGTCCCTCCGCTAGGGCCTGTGTTTGGTCCTGACTGAGCAAACGGAGTGCCAGGGCTGCAGGCGAGTGAGATGCGCCAACCTGGACGATCGCGCGGCCTGCACGGGGGCGATCGCAATCGGCATGGCCAAGGCGCACCGGTCGCGGGAGCCATGCCACGCGCACAGACGTCCCTGCTCGGGCCAAATCGGCCGTGGACCCGCCCTGAAAATCGTTGCAAAAAGGCGCTCCCGAGGCGCCGGCGGCCGGTCCGCCAAGCCTCTGGAAAACGTCGACTTTTGGAAGAATGGTCGGAGTGGCAGGATTCGAACCTGCGACCCCTGCGTCCCGAACGTAAATAGCGGTCGAAAAGATCAACAAAAACAATGAAATTCGCTCGCGATTAACCACCTTTATCGCCGTTTGTTCACGGGGTTTCGGTGGTCAATCGGTGGTCAGCTTCCGATCTGCTTTGACCGATGAGAACGAAGACCTGCTGATTAAGAGACAGCCCCGGGCTGAGAACAATCAATGACTTACCGGTCGCACCGCCGGGCTTACCCGGCTGAAAGTGGGCATTCGTCGCACGATCATGATCCCTTCGTTGAGCTGCCCTTTAGCCGCAGACCTGTCGATCCAAGCGTCAGTTCACTTGGCTCTCGGAATAAATCCGGGCACACCCGTCTCGACCACCGCGTTGAACCTGACGCTGGTGGTGATGCGGTCCCGAATCTCCTCCATGGAGTCTTCAGGGAGCGCCGAAATGTCAAAGCTCTCCCGGATGCGCTGAGGCTTGGTCGAAGTGGTCAGGAATGCGGTGCCGCGCTGCACGGCCCAGGCCAGAGCCACCTGAGCCGGCGTCTTGTGCACACGCTGCGCGATCGCAGTGATCACGGGGTCTTGCAATACGCTTGGCTCCATGGCGTGCCCCAGCGCCGCAAACGCCTGCAGCACGATCCCATGCTCGCGGCAGAAATCGAGCAGGTCCCACTCGGGGAGATATGGATGCGATTCGACCTGCACCATGGCAGGCCTGATCCGTGCGATCGCAACGATCTCGCGCAACTTCTCCACGGTGATGTCCGAGAGACCGATCGACCTGCAATGTCCGTCGTCGACGAGGCGCTCCATCGCCTGCCAGGTCTGCGCTAAAGTAACGCCAGAATCATAAATCACCCGGCCGCGCTCATCTCTCGGGTCCTGCTCGTCGCCGGGTCGAAAGGCGAAGGGCGTATGGATGATGTAGCAATCGATCGTGTCGACTTGCAGCCGCCTGCGACTTGCGTCGAAGGCGGGCTTGACCCTCTCCGGGCGATGATTCGTGTTCCATAGCTTCGTGGTCACGAACAGGTCCCGGCGCTGAAGCGTTCCCTCCTCGAACGCTTCCCGCATCGCATCGCCAACGGCCTCTTCATTACGGTAACGTTCCGCGCAATCGAGGTGTCGAAATCCCGCCTCCAATGCAGCCTTGGTCGCCTGTTTGGTCGCGAGAGGATCCGGGATGAGTGTGCCAAATCCCGCAGCGGGAATTGTCCCGGATCCGTGGGTGGAAATCCTCGTGTAGCGGAGCGCATCCGATGTTGTCATGGTCCCTACTTCCTTGTTTAGGCCCGACCGCTGCAGGCGCGGCGGCCGTCGAGTGCGATCGACCGAAACCGGTCGATGCGGTCGCATTCCCCCGTTCCTCAACTTGCCGGCCGCGGTTTACGTAGAAAAAGCACAAGTGGGCTCACGACGAGCATGGCGAACATCAGGATCTCGAACTGGCCTATGATCGCGACGACGGCAGCTTGATGGGTGACCATGCCGTTGAGCGCAGCAAGGCCCGGCTTGGCGATCGAGCCGGCGACATGCGCGGCGGTGCGGTATGGCGTCAGATCCTTGGCGAGCGCAACGTGCATCGCCTGCGTGTTGCCGTAGAAAAAGATCTGCACCACCGCGATGCCGATCGTGCTGCCATAGAGCCTGGACAGGTTGATGAGCGCGCCGCCTTCCGGACGGAGCTTTGGATCGAGCGTGCCAAACGCAGCCTTGGCGAGCGCCGGAATCACGATGCCGAGCCCTGCACCCTGGAGGAAGCCGGCCTCGGCCACCGCGCGCCAATCCATCGCCGGCGAATAGCCGAGCATCAGCCAATTGGCATAGACCACCAGCGCCATTCCACCGATCAGGAACGGTCTGTAATCGATCTGCGCCGGCACCAGGCTCATCAACAGCACCCCTCCGACGAGCCCAACGCCGCGCGGGATGGTCATGTAGCCGGTGGTATCGACCGGGTAGTTGAGCAGTTCCTCCAGCATCGGCGATGTCAAAGCCAGGGTCGGCAACAGGACGAGGCCGACGGCGAAGGAGATCACGATCGAAAGGACAAGGTTCCGATCTCTGAACAGTGCCGTGC
>NZ_JBFUES010000560.1:0-4989 GCF_056403875.1 Bradyrhizobium sp. P2_E8 | reverse complement strand
GCAATGCCGAGCGTCTTGCTGCCAACTTCGCTGTTCCAGCAATAAAATCCCCGGAAATACAAATCCGGTGATCCATCCGGCAACCGGCCCGCCTCGATCGGGTTGGTGTCGTCGACCAGAAACAGGAACACGTCGCGGTCGCTGGCGTAAAGCGTGGTCGTGTCCTTGGTCACGTCGACAAAGGGATTGTGGGTCATCGTTGACCAATCCAGCACGCCCGGCACCTTCCAGCGCGTGTCGCCAGTGCCGTTGCCGGCGATCTTCATCACGGCGGCGACCAATTCATGGTCCCAGATGCGACCATAGTCCGGCCCGGTGACGGCGCGAAGCTCGACCCGCCCGTTGTCGGCTTCGAGGGTTTTCACGAGCTCGGCGCGGTGTGTCAGCAAGCCGTGTTGCAGGTTGATGCCRGASAGAGCYGCGGGAAGCTGCCGCAAATACGACGTCGGCGCGCCGACCAGCGTACACAACTGGCCAAAGCTCCAATGGGTGGGCGCCACCGGCTCGTCACGGCCGGGGACCATCAAGGCCAGTCGCTCGGGATTGTTGCTGTTGGCCTCTAACCGGATAGCCCGGCTTTCCACCGTCCGCGCCTGCGCGCGYTCGGCGCGACCGCGCACGGCGTTGTAGAGGTCCGGCAGGTTCAAATAACGTTCGTCATCCGGTCGCGAGAACCATTCCGACGACACACGGCCAATCCGTTCACCGCGCGATACATCGACACGAAAACCGCCGGAAGCAGAYTGTTGGCCTTGCGATAAMSTCATCATRTTCATGGTCGTTTCTCCTATGGGCTGAGGTTGAAGCGCAGCGCTGCGCTGCAACCCTGCCCGTCGGCGAGACCTGGGGTAGCAAGGGCAAGGGCGGCCRAAGCGGAGGGGGATCACCCGCCTGACAAGGGCGCGCTCGATGAGCGCGCGTCTGCACGCGCCCTGACGACTTTGGTCGTCATGAAGATCCTTGGCGCGGAAGACCGGGGACACYGCTCCGGCCGGCACCGTCAGGTGCTTCACCCTTGCCCGCGCGAGGGCGGAGCCCTTAGCGATTCACTTCCAARAAACAAYGCTCTTCCTGCTTCCCTGCAAGAGCGCGACAGAAACGYAAAARGCCCCGCCTCCGGAGAGGCGGGGCGGATGATCCGGATGGATCAGTCGCCGTTGCGGCGGGACCAGATCAGGGTGAARCCCTCGTCKCCCTCGACTTTCACCAGCGAGGCGTAGATCGGCGCCGGGAAGCTCGGATCGTCGAGCTTGACCGAGAGGTACTCGCGTTCGGTCTCGCGGGCGGTCTTTTTCCAGGCGGCACCGAATTCGGTGGTGCCGGCGAAGATGCGATAGTCGGGCGCCTTGTCGTTGTCCTTCTCGGACGGGGCGAACCTTGCCTTGATGTTGAGTGTCAGCGTCTTGATCGAGCCGACGTAGCCGTTGTCCGAAGCGGTGAAGGTGCCGATGGTAGCCATGGTGGTCTCCGTTGGTTGCTCGGGCCGCGCCCATCGCGGCCTCGATGGCGATCCTTGGCCCCGGGGAGCGAGCGGCCCGCAGCCGCYAGGCCCGCAGCGCAGCGGAGGACGGCGTAAGCCTGCTTTTTTGTTTTCCGCGAGGAATGCCGCCCCTTTGCGGCAGGRGAAAAAAGCAGGCGTAGCCGTTRCGGGAAGGCGATCGAGGCTCTTGCCGTCCCTCGGGCTTGATCAGCCCATTCGAGGTTGCGTTGGACGCCGCCCATGAAAGAACTGACGGAGACAACCATGGCTGCCGGCATGCGAACAGCACAAGGACCCTGCTTGATCGGTCGAACACACGCTGACGTCAGCGCATCAACGGCGATAGAAACGCGCAAAAGAGARCGATGAGCGACCAATTTTGCATGCTGTCGTGGCGCKTCGGGGCGCCGCTGGAAGAAGCCCCCGCCGAAAGACGATCCGAACGGCGGCAGTCATTCGTCTGATCAAGGACCAGGCYAACGGCACATCGCCGCTGATGAAGCGGGCCAGACGACRATCCTGTGTTCGCGGTTCGCTACGATCGGCACAGATCGGAGGGTCCCGCATTCCGTCGTCCAGGTGCGGGCTTGCGTCGGAGAGTCGTCGCTTTGCATMAATTAAATCGGCCGCGCGCCGRGGCGCGCGGCCGAAATTTTGGRTRRTTGGCCGGGGCCGCATSCGCGGCCCCGGCCRAAACTCACTCGGCAGCCTCCGAATARGCATCAYCACGCCCAKCGGTGGRCGCMTCGGATTGCTCTTGCGGCTTGSCCGTCCTCAGCASGGCGGGCARCCAGTCGGTCGCAGCSAGCAACTGCTCGGCCGCTTCCGCCATATCGAYCTTYTTCATATCGRCCATTCGMTCGGCSGCCTCGCCGCTCRCRCCSTCGCAGACYGCCTCCWGWATRCGCGCCTTGGTGAYGCGACCGARATAGCTGCGCACGGTCGGCCGCCAGTARCCGGTCATGTCGAGGGMAACSGCTTCCGCCARCCGGTCGGCTGTTGCCAARGCKCGGGGYCTCCGCTCCCACGGCAGTTTGACCGCGTTGACGGTCAGCGCGACGCAATGGGCGAACAAGGCCATGCGGCTGTCGGAATCGAGTTCGGCCACAAATGCCCACAGGCTCGTGACGTCGCGCGGAATCTGCCTTGCCCAATTGGCGTGGCGGTCCGCCCAAGCCTTGCCGGTGGGCGTGTCCTCGATACCGTCCGCATGCCCTGCCAAATCCGTCTTGATCGGTTGGATACCGACGACATGGGCGTCCGCGCCAAAATAGAAGATTTGCGCGGCGAGGGCATGGGTGACCGCAACGATGGCGACTTCCGGCTGTTCGCTCAAATTGAGCCGGAGGCCCAAAGTTCTGTGAGCGGTGAGGTCACGAACGAGAACATCAGACAATGGGCGGTCGTCCTCCTCTTCATCGGCGGCACCCTCTACTTCCCTGCTCTCATCTTCCGCGGCCAGAGTATCTGCTCCCTCCGGATCGGCTGCCGCTTCCGCGGCTTGGTCCGCTTCGGAATGAGGCTTTTCGTCCGCGGGCCGGATGAAACCGCGCTCGATCCGGACGGCGCCGTCGTGATTGAGGATCACGAACGCACCGCCGCGCGCGACGTCGTCGGGATCGTAAGCCTGCCGCTTCGCTTCCAACCGCTCGATCTCGGTCTCAAGCTCGCCGAAGCGGGCATCCACTTCATCAGGAAGTTCATCGGCCGTCTGGTGCTGTTCGGTGAGGCGGTCGAATTCGGTCTGTGCCGCTTCAAGGGCGGACTTGTCTTCCGCCGAAAGCTCGACCGGATGCGGGTAGGTCCTCCGCATGCCGTGGGCATGCGGGAAATCGAGATGGGCTTCCGTCCATTTCCATCCCTCGGCCGCCCGAATCGCATCGGCTTCGCGACCGAGTTTTGCGGTTACCAGCAAATCGAGCAGCGCCACGTCTTCCAGATAGCCGCCGCGATCCTCGGTGAAGAGGTCGCGCAAGATTGAGCCGCCTGCTTCGGTGTACGCTTCGATACCGACAAAACGCGCGCGGCGGTCGGTTGCGGCCACATGGGTTTCGGTGAGCATGCGACGGATGGTGCTGGCATCCCGGTTATAGGATAGCCGCTCATAAACACCTTCCTGCCGGGCGTGATCATCGGTGATGGCAAAGGCCATCAATTGCTCAAGCGCCAGATCGCCATCACGATAGACCTGCATCAACTTCGGAGAGACTGTGCCCAACCGCAGGCGCTGCCGCACCACGTGCGGCGTCACGCCGAAGCGGGCGGCGATTTCTTCCGCGCCGAAACCGCGCTCTTCCGCCAGCTTCTTGAAGGCCTCGAACTGGTCGGCGGGATGCATATTTTCCCGGGTGACATTTTCGTCAAGGCTGATCTCGTGCGGATCGTTCGCGGTATCGACGATGCAGCGGATCGGCTCGGTCTTCTTGATCTCCTTCCGCTTCACCCGCAGAAGCTGGGCAAGCCGCCTGCCCTCGCCGATGGTCACGAAATAGAACCCGGTGGCCGCCCCCTCTCCATCGACCTCCGGTTCAACGACCAGATTTTGCAGAATGCCCTTGGCGGCGATGCTCGCCGCATAGGCCTCGATCGCCGCATCGCTGTGCGGCGTCTTGCGCGCATTCTTCGGSGACTTCTTGAGCTTGYTGAGCGGAATGAGAACTTGCGTTCCGTTCTCGGGSAGTTGTTCAACGTGCTTGGCCGACATGATCGATCTCCTTTTGCTTTCATGGGTGCAGGGCGCACTCCGCGCCTGCGCCCCTGCCCGTCGGCGAGACCAGGGGTAGCAAGTGCCAGGGCGACCCGAGCGGAGGGGGATCGCCCGCCCGAAGGGCCGCTCGAAGAGCGGGTCTGCACAAGCGCGTGCCAGGATTTCCGGTGTTGAGGATCTGAGAAAGCGCGGAAGACCGGGGAGACCGCTCGGTTCGGCGCCGGCACCAGCCGGCGCTTTACCCTGGCGCGCGCGAGGGGCGGAGCCCCTTAGATCTGGAAAATGGGGCATGTTGGCTGGTGCAGGCCGTGCCCGGCAGAGAAAAAGGCACCCGCAGGAGGGTCAGCATAGCGCCGACGCGTAGCGGCGGGACCCGGGACCGAGTGCAGTCGCGAGACCGGTTAAGAAGGCACCCGAACGCGGGACAGTGATAGCGACGCCGGCATGCAATGACGGCGGGGCCCGCGAGCGAGTGCCTCCGGCGAGCGACACACTATTCAGCGCGAGGGATCGAAGCCGCACGGCCGAGACGCTACGCGGCTTGGTTCACGAGAGCCCGGTCCGGCCCTTGCCGGACGCGCACAACCGAAAGCGAAGCGCTAGCTGGAGCCTTTGGATTTCCTCGCGGGTTCACGGGCGGGAGTTCCTGCCATTGCGAATCCCAGCCATGTGCTAGCAGCCGGAACGAATGACGGACAAAACGATTCGCCGTATCAGGAGCTATTCCTATGCTGATGACAAGTGAACGAAGACCGGCGATACGGACGATGCGCGGATGGGCGATTGACGTGCTCCAGGAAGC
>NZ_JBFUES010000559.1:0-4990 GCF_056403875.1 Bradyrhizobium sp. P2_E8 | reverse complement strand
GGGCGGGGCCTTGACGTATGGTTTAGCAGCCAGATCAGCCGCTGTCGCGGGCGCCGCCATGCTCACTGCCAGCAAGGCCAGGCCACTTAACAAAATCTTCCTCATTATTTTCGCTCCATCCACGTGTCACCCGAACGATGCCGGTTCTTTTTCGAATGTCCGGCTTCCCAGCTCGAACCTAGCTGAGCCGACCAGCATGCGATGTGCCTAGGCCGCAACAGTCGGGAAAATTCAGCAACATGCGCGCTCTAGTTGAGTAAGTGCAATTGACCAATTAACGAAGGAAGTTTGCGCCTTGGAATTTGCGCCAGCGATGTCTGTTATTGGCCGATTGTGTTGCAAAAGTCGGCGGTAACCGACGGATGTCGTTGGGCCATCCGCTAAGGCCGACCGGCTTTGATCCGCCGACCCTGACGCTCTCAACGCAACTCCTAGGCTACGCAATACACGGAGCATGAGCGGGTGGTGGTCGCGCGACCAACGACGCGAGGCGCCTCAGATTCTGAGCGATGGCAGCCAGAACAAACTCATCCTGGGCGCCTCGTGGGCCACGAAGCCGAAGCCGACCAAGCCTCAGGATACGCTTCAAGTGCGCGAACCGCATCTCGATCTTCTTGCGCTGGCGGCGCGACTGCTCAAAGGCCTCGGTGCCAGCGAACGATCGGGCGACATCTCGGGCATGCTCATGGATATCGCGCGGGATCTTGCGTGATGGCTCCTTCGGGCAGCACTGCGGTTTGAGGGGACATACCTCGCAGTCGAGCTTGCTTGCGCGGTATAGAAGCGTCTTGCCCTCATGCACGGTGCCACTTGTTCCGAGCTGCTTTCCGCCTGGGCAGTGGTAGACGTCGGCGGTCGGATCGTATCGAAAGTCGCTGCGCGAGAAGGTGCCATCATCTCGCTTCGACTTGTCGGAAACAGAAACATGCGGCGCGATGCCCTTCTCCTCGACCAGCCAGTTCAGCATCGGAGCTGCCCCGAAAGCGGTATCCCCGACAAGCCTTTCCGGCTTGAGGCCGAAGCGCTCCTCTGTTCGCTCGATCATGGTCTTTGCCGCGCCGACCTCGGCCTGACGAATGGCACGTGAAGCTTCGACATCAAGGATGACGCCGAACTTCACGTCGATGAGATAGTTGTCGGAGTAAGCGAAGAATGCCGGTCCCTTGTGAGCGCCGGTCCACTGGGCCGCAGGGTCGGAGGGCGAAACGAACTTCGGGATAACGTCGCTGGCGGCGCCCCACGCCGTATCGTCGAGGGTCGTCAGATACTCCTTCACCGCGCGGCTCGACCTCGCCGGATCACGATCCCTGCGCCAATCCTGCCCCGCAATCGAGCGCTGCTTGTTGGCGTCGGCCGCAATCAGGCTCGCATCGACGGCAAAGCCTTCGCCACCAACCAGACCGCCCGCAATGCACGCCTCGACGACACGTTCAAACACGCGACGAAAAACATCCGCCTCGCGAAAACGCTCATTGCGGGCACGCGAGAACGCCGAATGATCCGGCACAGCATCCTCGATACCGAGTTTGCAGAACCAGCGATAAGCGAGGTTCGCCTGCACTTCACGACAGATCAGCCGCTCCGAGCGGATCGCAAAGACATACCCCACGATCAGCATCCGGATCATCAGCTCCGGATCGATCGACGGGCGACCCGTGGACGAATAATGAGGAGCAAGGTCGCTGCGAAGCCAAGACAGATCGAGAGCAGTGTCGATCTTCCGCACCAGATGATCTTCGGGAATCGCGTCGCTGAGATCAAACTCGTAGAACAGTTGACCTTGGTCACTCTTCAGACGGCCCATCATGGATCGACCTCGTCGCGATTCGCGTCAACACAACGGAATCACGCTTGCTGGCCTGTCTCAACCTACTTTTGCAACACAATCGGCCCATCACCGAAGTGGCGGCGCACCTCACCGAGGTCCGCTCACCGAGGCATGGCAGACCAAATTTGCTCAGGTTGAGTTCTTCGCATTTTGACCCTTTGCCGACGTGCCGAGAACCAGAATACAATGGATCATACCAAACTCGCAGCCGCTTACCATCGTAATTCGCATACCGGACGTGGCTCTCTCACGTTCCGATTTGAACGCCTCGTTGGGGCTACAAGTCGACCGGTATGAGGCGTTGTCTGGGCGGGCGTATGCTCAGATCGATATTGCAGATCACGGAGATCAATGGGCCGCTGCTCTCGACCGTATCCAATCAATTCGCGCCGTCATTCCGGGCTGGATTCCGGAGGTGCGATTGKAACGCCGAGCTTGGATGTAGCTATGGCCTTTCCCCATTCGTCGTTGTCTAAGTGTTTGACCATTCCGCCCAACTAGCCGCGGCTGCGGGTCAAGCGCTGACTGATTATTGCTGCAATTCATGTGAAATTGCGCAAGCTTGCTGAGTGTGGCGCTCAACTGTTGGACCGGTTGAGGGCGCGATCGACACATTGAATGAGGGTCTTTCCGTCGAAAGGCTTCTTGAGAAAGCAGATGGCCCCACCCGCGATCGCCCGCTCCTGGATTCGAAGATCCGGAAAAGCGGTAATAAAGATGACAGGCGTTCGACGATGTGTGGACGCCAGTCGGCTCTGCAACTCGAGACCGTCGATGCCCGGCATCTGAACATCAGAAATGACGCAGGACGTTTCGCCAAGTTCCGGCGACTGCAGAAACTCTTCAGCTGACGCAAAACCCCGGGCAGCGAATCCGAACGCCCTAATGAGGTTTGCCGTCGAGACGCGAATGGATTCATCGTCATCGACAATCGCAATGAGAGATTTTTTTGCCATTGCTGGGCGATTTTAGAACACTGGTGGTGTTTGCACAAGACTGGGGACTCGACGAGGCCAGAGCTGCCGCAAAGCAACGCACTGGCTTATCAGGATTTGCTATCGGCGCCTCGCACCCGCCCAACACCCTCGCACCGCGGACCAGCGGTTGTGGATCAATCGGTTTTGCACGTTTGGGGCACGCGGTTGCAGAAATTCATTCTTCGCAAACGGCCTTGCGGCCTAACTTTCGGCCACTGCACAACCAATCACACAGGAGGCTCGCAAGCCGGATGAGTGTTGGTACGAACCTACCATCAGCAAAGCCTCCGTGCCGATCCGCACGTTGAATACCGGCCAAAATCGTAGTAGCGTCCGTGCCCTCCTGCATCAGCGTCATCGTGGCGGCCGCAAAGTGGACGCCGATGGCTGCTTCGATATGAGGTCGTACAGCCGGTTGGCCCGAGCACTCCAATGTCGCAACCGGAATTTGAAACGCACTACGCCGCACTGAAGCGCGAGATTGATGCTCTTGAGGCAGACCTCGCGGAGCCAAAAGCACGCAAGCATTTTGCAGACGTGAGGCAGCGGATCGAAACGCTCTACGAGACGTTGCGAGAGAACCATTTGCTCCTGCACACCGTCCTCGAAAACAGCGCCGCGAGTATTTACGCCAAACGCAAAGATGGTCGCTACACCTTCCTCAACCGAGGCATGGAGATGCTGTGCA
Source organism: Bradyrhizobium sp. P2_E8 (assembly GCF_056403875.1). Lineage (NCBI taxonomy): Bacteria > Pseudomonadati > Pseudomonadota > Alphaproteobacteria > Hyphomicrobiales > Nitrobacteraceae > Bradyrhizobium > Bradyrhizobium sp. P2_E8. The sequence goes on along the minus strand of NZ_JBFUES010000559.1, from coordinate 1,497 downwards.
ACGTGACTCGGGAGCAGTGCCTCGGCAGAACAGACTTTGACGTGTTTCCCATAGAAATCGCTCAGCAGTATCGAAGCAATGACGTCGCCGCCATGATGACGGGCAAGCTGTCGGAATCCGAGGAAATGTCGAAGACACCTGCAGGTGACCGGTTGCTCCTGTCCAAGAAGGTGCCGCTGATTTCCGACGCCGGCGAAGTCCAGGGAATTTGCGGCATCTCGACCGACATAACGGACCTGCGGCGGACCGAACGCGCCCTGCGCGAGGCGGTTGAGACGCTGCAGCGCGAACGAGACAACAAACTGCTGAATGTCGAGGCGGCCACAGCGTCCATCGCCCACGAAGTACGCCAACCCCTGACGGCCATTGCGACAAACGGTGATGCGGCAATGAGCTTTCTTGAAATGACGCCACCAGATCTTAACGAGTTGCGGGCGATTCTGACTCGGATCATCACCGACTGCCATCACGCGAGCGAGGTCTTCGACAGCATCAGTGCCCTGTTTAAGAAGGTCGATCACAGCCGAGGACCGGTCGATGTCAACGAGAKTGCACGTGGCGTACTACAATCGCTTTACGGACAGTTGAGGGATCACGGCGTCGCGACCGAAACCGAACTTGCATCCGATCTGCCGCTGGTCGACGGGCATCAGGGTCAGTTGCGACAGGTGGTCTTCAACCTGGTCCACAATGCGATCGACGCCATGGCCACCACAACGGACAAAACACGCCTGCTGCGGGTGAGCACACAGCCTCGGGATCGCAACACAATCGTGGTCGCAGTTGAGGATTCAGGACCTGGGATTGATCCTGGACGTTTGAACAACATATTTGATGCATTCGTCACGACCAAAGCGAATGGAATGGGATTGGGCCTCGCGATCTGCCGCATGATCGTTCATCGTCACGGCGGTCAACTTTCGGCATCGTCAGACGGCAAGACCGGCGCGCGCGTCCAATTCGTTCTGCCGGTCGGTTTGGTGGATACTGCACTCGCGCGCAACGTTAGCCATTGACTGTTTCGGTTTTCTGGCGGCCGAGGAGGCCGGATGAGTTCGCCAGCCGCAATAGCGCTCGATCGTGTAACCAAGGTCTACGACAAGCCTGTCGTGTCCGACATTTCGTTGGAGGTGCCGGAGGGAAGCTTCGTCACGGTGCTGGGGCCTTCTGGCTCTGGCAAGAGCACGATATTGCAAATGATCGGAGGCTTCCTGCAGCCGACCGCAGGCCGTATTCTCTTCGCCGGTACGGACATGACGGCGCTTCCGCCCAACAAGCGGCCATGCAACACGATCTTTCAGGACCTCGGCCTGTTTCCGCACATGACTGTTGCCGAGAACGTCGCCTATGGTCTCAAGGTGCGTGGCGTCGACCCGGCCACGCGGCGCAAGTGCACGACGGAGATGCTCGCTATCGTTGCCCTTGAAGGCTACGAGAGGCGCCGCATACACCAGCTTTCCGGAGGCCAGCGCCAACGCGTAGCGCTGGCCCGAGCGC
>NZ_JBFUES010000558.1:0-4991 GCF_056403875.1 Bradyrhizobium sp. P2_E8 | reverse complement strand
GTCATTGATCGCTTCGCCAAGCTCTTCCTCAGGGATCGTCATCACCGCGATCGCCCGTGGGCTCTTCGCATCGAGGGTGCGAAGATAACCGAACAGGTTGGCGGCGGCCTCGTCGAGATCACCGGCGGGCGACAAATTCATGACGGCCGCCGCGGCGTCAAGGCCGGGGAGGCGTGAGGGCCCGAACGCCAGCAGCGCTTCGCCCGGCGCCACCTCGCGCGCATTGAGCCGTACATTGGCGCGCGGCGCGTAATGCGAGGCCAGCATGCCCGGCGCCAGGGGCTGGCTGTCGTCGCCCTCCGCTTCCGCCGGCGGCCGCGCCAGGGCGGCGCCGAGCACGGCCTCGATCCGCTCGCGCGACAGTCCGCCGGGCCGGAGCAGTATCGGCGCGTCGAAGCAGCCGACAATGGTGGATTCGACGCCGACCGCGACCGGCCCGCCGTCGACGATCAGGTCGATTCGTCCCGCAAGGTCGTTCTCGACATGGGCCRCCAGCGTCGGCGAGACGTGCCCGGAGATGTTCGCCGACGGTGCCACCACCGCCCCGCCGAAGGCACGCAGGATCGCCTGCGCCACCGGGTGGGCGGGAATGCGGATCGCGACCGTGTCGAGGCCCGCGGTGGCGAGATCGGCCACCGGGCAGCCGTCCGTCTTCGGCACCACCAGCGTCAGCGGCCCCGGCCAGAACGCCTGCGCCAGCTTCAGGGCGCGCGCGTCGAACCGCCCGATGGCCTGCGCGGCGGCAATGTCCGCAACATGGGCGATCAGCGGATTGAAGGCCGGGCGCCCTTTGGCGGCATAGAGATGGGCGATCGCGGTGGCATTGGCGGCGTCCGCGCCGAGCCCGTAGACCGTCTCGGTCGGAAACGCGACCAGCCCGCCGGCCGCCAGAGTCCGGGCGGCGGCCCCTGCGGTGGCATCGCCAGCCGGTAGAATCAGCGTTTCAAGACCCGGTTTCACAGGGATAAAATTCCTCAACTCGGCCGCTTGCGGTGCGCCAAACCCAACGCTATAAGCCGGCCTCTTGTCGGAGTGTGGCTCAGCCCGGTAGAGCACTGCGTTCGGGACGCAGGGGTCGCAGGTTCGAATCCTGCCACTCCGACCAGAAATCATTAGGTTTTTCCTTCTGATCGTTGRTCGTTCCCGAGTCAACCACCGTTTCAACCACCGAAACATATCGGCCTTTTTGGCCAATGGCCGTGGCCGCCCCCTGCAGAAAGTCTGGGTGGTGGTGCCCATAGGTATCCTGCAGGACTTCGGGAGACATGCCCAGGAACCCTGCCGCCTCCCAGATGGGCACACCCCGCTGCATGAGCCATGTCGCAGCGGTATGGCGAAGGGTGTGGGGTGTCACCTTCCCCGGTAGGCCGGCAAGCCCTACGGCGGTCTTAAAGCCCTTTTTCACGGAGGCGACCGGCTTGCCGTTGAACTCAACGAAGCACTCCGCGATCAGCTTACGGTTCCACCAGCGCCGAAGGTGGGCGAGCAGCCGTGGCGGTATCGGTGCAGGCGTCTGGCGCTTCTTGGTCGTGCGCTTGCCAATGGCCTTGCGATAAAAGATACCGCGCTCCAGATCCACGTAGGAGCGCCCAGTTACCGCATATGGCGACGCAGATGCGATCGCGCCTGCCCGAGTGCCAGTGTACAGGCCGATCAGGATAAACCGCGCGATATGACGCAGAGGTCTCCGGCTTGTGGCTACCGGGTCTCCCTTTGATAGCCCCGAATGAATTGTCTGTTTCTCGCGGTGCCGCCAACAGTGCCAAAGCAACGCTGCGGCTTCGTCGCGAGTGAGCCACCGATCGCGCGGCTCACCTTTCGGCGGGAGAGATATGCGAACCGCGCCGCGGTGAAAGCCCTCTTTTGCATGATGGTTGATTGCAGCGCGAAAGCTCTCGAGGTCACGACGCGCGCCGCCCTGACTGCCGCGATGTTTAACGTAAGCCGCACAGGTTTGCGCATTGACCGCCGACAGCTTCTTGCCGCCCCAAAAATCGTTTAGCCTGCCTATCCTCGCTTCAATTTCAAACTGATCACCAGGCTCGCCGATATCGGTCAGATAGATCGACAGCACGTCCGCGCAATCGATGTCGTCGATGTCCCTTCGACTGCGTTCCGGCTGATATTTTCGCGCGATGTAGTTCGCTAGCGCTTGCTCTGCTTTCTGCGGCGGCTTTGTTTCAGACGCGCTCGCAAGGCATCCTGTGGCGATATGTCGGTCTCCGTCTTTGATAATCCAAACAGACTGGGCGACGAGATTGCCTTCGCGATACCGTGCTTTACGTCTGTAGAGTCGGGCTCCTTTGCTTTGACGCGGCATAATTCCCTCATTCTCTCTATATGAAAGAGTGTCGTGTAATCTTTGCCCGCAATGCGCTCGATGATGAGTCTTCCGCGAGCGCTCTCTCGGCGCAGCCCGGAAGCGGTCATCGAACCATCGGGAAATGCCACGGCCGCTGCTACAGCAAGACGGAGTGGATCGTGCAGACCAACGCCCTCTGGGCGCTTTGATATATCGATCATGTTAGCGGCGTCGCGATCTGCGAAGCACTAACGGCGATCGAGTTTTATACGGGCAGCATCGACGCGATTCTATTTGTTTGAGGAGTGCGTCTGCCGCGTAGTTTCGAGCAGGTGTGGGGAGTCGAAATGCCCTGCAACGCTGAGTAAGGGCAACCTCCTGCTCGACGCAGCCGCTTTTTTGAATCCTTCCAGTGGTGCTATCCGCCTCGAGATCGCCAGTGCCCATTGGCACATACAATCAATACGCGGGCGATAGCTCAATTGCGACGAGCGGCTGCTTGGGCCGATATGGGCCGGCGCGGGGAATGCTTGGGGCAGCCGCGCCAACGTCATCCTAGGTGCGGGCATCGATCACTTTCGCGATATGCCTCATTTAATCTCCGGTCCAACTTGTCTGTGGTTGTCTCGCTCGCTTCCTCCGTAAACGCACGCAATTTGGGCGAAGCGCGTAATCATTGCCTTCGGGACTGACCAGCGATCGTACTGCGCTCAAGGGTTCTGGCTAACAGCAGCATTTGCCGATTGCCCAATATAGCTCACGGGATTCTAACTAGTCGGATGTATGACCGATACTGTCAGATTTCACAGGTCACGCGTTGTCTCGGCGAGCACGTGGAGAGCCTCGGTTCTGGATCTCAGCTCGATGAATGTGTCGCTCGCCGGAGGCACTCGCACGAAGGGCTGCCGCTTCGCGGCACCGCTATCACTGCCCGTCGCGCGGGTGCCTTGTTAACCGGTCTCGCGACTGCACTCGGTCCCGGGTCCCGCCGCGTACCGCGTCGGCGCTATGCTGACCCTCCTGCGGGTGCCTCTTTTAATTCTCTCACTCTCGTCTTGTTCTCACCTGCGCTGACTTGCTCAATATTCCAACGCTCGAGAGCTCAGGGGCTCCGCCCCTCGCGCGCGCCAGGGTGAAGCGCCGGCTGGCGCCGGCGCCGACCCGAGCGGTCTCCCCGGTCTTCCGTGCTTTCGAACGGGCATCACCTTCTCGAACGGCTGGCATGCGCGCGTGCAGACCCGCTTCTCACGAGCGGCCCTTTCGGGCGGGCGATCCCCCTCCGCTCGGGTCGCCCTGGCGCTTGCTACCCCCGGGTCTCGCCGACGGGCAGGGGTGCAGGCGCGTGGTGCGCCTTACACCCGTGGAAGCAAAAGGAAGAATGATCATGTCGGTAAGCAGGTTGAAATCATTTCCGCGAGCGGGACGGAGGTTCTCATTCCGCTCAATAAGCTCAAGAAGTCCCCGAACAATGCGCGCAAGACGCCGCATAGCGAGGCGGCAATCAAGGGCTATGCGGCGAGTATTGCCGCCAAGGGCATCCTGCAGAATCTGGTGGTCGAGCTCGAGTTGGACGGAGAGGGCGTGGCCACGGGGTTCTATTTGGTGACCATCGGCGAGGGCAGGCGGCTTGCCCAGCTTCTGCGGGTCAAGCGGAAGGAGATCAAGAAGACCGAGCCGATCCGCTGCATCATCGACACCGCGAATGACCCCCACGAGATCAGCCTGGACGAGAATGTCACCCGGGAAAACATGCATCCGGCCGACCAGTTCGAGGCGTTCCGGAAGCTCGCGGAGGAGCGTGGCTTCGGTGCGGAGCAGATCGCCGCTCGCTTTGGGGTGACGCCGCATGTGGTGCGGCAGCGCCTTCGGTTGGGTGCAGTTTCGCCACGATTGATCCAGCTCTATCGCGACGGCGATCTGACCCTTGAGCAGCTGATGGCATTTGCCATCACTGACGATCAGGCCCGGCAGGAGAGCGTCTATGAGCGCCTGTCCTACGACCGCGATGCCAGCACCATCCGCCGTCTTCTCACCGAAACCCATGTCGCCGCAACCGATCGCCGCGCCCGCTTTGTCGGGCTCGAGGCCTATATCGAGGCAGGCGGTACGATCCTGCGCGACCTCTTCACCGAGGATCGCGGCGGCTATCTCGAAGATTTGGCGCTGCTCGATCTCTTGGTGACGGCACGGCTTGGCCGGGAGGCGGACGCCTTACGGGCGGCCGAGGGATGGAAGTGGACGGAGCCTCATCTCGACTTCCCATACGCGCACGGCATGCGCCGTGCCTACACGCATCCGGTCGAGCTTTCGGCGGAAGATCAGACCGCTCTTCAGGTCGCTCAAACCGAGTTTGATGAGCTGACCGAACAGCATCGGGCAGCCGATGAACTGCCTGACGAGGTGGATGCGCGGTTCGGTGAATTGGAGAACCAAATCGAGCAGTTTGAGGCGAAACGGCAGGCCTACGATCCCGGCGATGTCGCGCGCGGCGGTGCTTTCGTGATCCTCAATCATGACGGCACCATCAGGATCGAACGCGGTTTCATCCGCCCCGAGGACGAGAAATCGCCTGCCGAAGCGCGGCGGGAAGGCGACGCGGAGGCACCGGATGGTGACGGTGGAGAGGACGATCAAGCCACGCGTGATGGTCAAGGAGAGGAGGAAGAAAGCGAGGAGGAAGAGGAGGAAC
>NZ_JBFUES010000557.1:0-4998 GCF_056403875.1 Bradyrhizobium sp. P2_E8 | reverse complement strand
AGACAATGGCCCAGATGCTGCGCTTTCATCGGGCCTGCTCACTGGCCCGCACGAACGGGTCCGGCGGCTGGGCAGCCGTCGCGGCAGACGCCGGCTATGCCGACCAGGCGCATCTTGCCCGCGACTTCCGGATATTGAGCGGCGAGACGCCGACCGGATGGGCCGCGCGGCTCGATCTTGCCGATCCACGCCTGATGCGGGACGGCGGCGGGTAGCGTCTGGTCCCATTTGTTCAAGCCCGGCTGGCGCGATCCGAACTAGGGTCGGCGTCGCAATGGACCTGGAGCATTTCATGAACCAGCAGAATGGCTATGAAGCGCCGCGCCTGTACCACACCATGCGCTGCAAGGACGCGGAGGCGATGATCGCCTGGCTGAAAAACGTTCTCGGCTTCGCCGAACGCGTGGTCTATCGCAGAGAGGGCACGGTCGTTCACGCCGAACTGGCATTTGGATCGTCGATCCTCATGCTCGGTGCGCATCGAGATGATGCGTACGCAAAACGGGTCGGCGACATCGGCGGCCACCGGACGGATGCCATTTATCTGGCTGTCGATGATCCCGACGCACTCTATGAGAAGGTGAAGGCGTCCGGCGCAAGGATCGAAATGGAGCCGTACAACACCGATTATGGCAGCCGCGATTTCGCGGCGCGCGATCCCGAGGGCGGCCTCTGGAGCTTTGGAACCTATTGGCCCAAGGTCGGCGAAGGGCCGCTGCCGGGATAGGCCGAACGGTTGCTTCGGATGCCGCTCGCCGGGCGCGGCAAGCTCGATCGAGCCCGCAAACGCGATGCGGCTGCGAACCCGTCCTGCTCTTCAGACCGACCAATAGTTCGGATGCGGATAGGGCCGCGAGCGGTCGCCCCAATCGAATTCGTCGCCATCGAACTCGCATGGACCGCTGCTGAACTCGTCCATCGTCATCTCGACCTGGAACGCCTGACGGCCGCGATCGTATTTCAGCGCGCTCCACTGCACCGGATAATGGTGATGAGTGCCGAGCAGTCCGCCGGTCTTGATCACGGCATAGGTGACCATTCCGCTGACCTTGTCGAGCATAAGTCGCTCGATCGTGCCGAGCTTCGTGCCGTCGCGCCCGTAGACGGCGACGTGCTCCACACGATCACTGGGAACCATGGTGTGTTGCATGGCATCCTCCCTCGTCTTGTGTGGAGCGCATTATAGTCTCGTGGCCCGGATGAGCGAAGCGACATCCGGGGTCTGCGACACTTTCCCGGGTACCGCTGCGCTCACCCGGCTACGCGCTACAGCAACCGCGAACGCACCGCTTCGGCGCCCTCGCGCAGCAGCGGCAGGAAGCGGTCGATCAGCTCCTGTGCCGGCACGCGATCGACATGGGCGCCCATGTTGATGGCGGCGACGATCACGCCATCGTAGCGCCGCACGGGAACCGAGATCGAGCGGAAATGCGGCTCCGCCTCGCGGTCGACCAGCGAGTAACCCTGCGCGCGGTCGGCCGTGATGCGTGCGAGCAGCGCCTTGGGATCGATCACCGTCTGCGGCGTTAGCGCCTCACGCTTCATCGCCTTCAACCGTGCGGCAAGTTCGGCATCGTCGAGCTGGCCGAGCATGGCACGGCCGACCGAGGTGCAGAAGGCCGGCAGGCGGTAGCCGATTTCGAGCCCGCCGGAAAACATCCGCGCCGGACTGCTGCGCGCGACGAACACGACGTCGTCGCCGTCGAGCACCGCGAGCGAGGAAATTTCGTTTGCCGCCGTCGCGACGCGATCGAGCACCGGTTGCAGGACCGTGACGAGCTGATTGGAACGCAGATAAGACGCCGCCAGCGTCAGCACGTGCGGCGTCAGCGAGAACAGCTTGCCGTCACCAGAAACGAAGCCGCCTCGCTGGAGCGTGAACAGCATCCGCCGGGCGGTGGCGCGCGGCAGGTCCGCGGCGCGGGCGAGATCACTCAAGGTCATCGGGCCGACCGTCGTGGCGAAGCACTGAAGCAGGCGCAGGCCGCGATCGAGGCTTTCGACGAAATCCGTCGCGCGCTCGTCGCTCTCGCTTCGCTTCAGCTTGGGCATGGCGCCGGGACTTTCCTGCAAAATAGTGCTTGCTGCCTATCCAAGGCATGTCATAATTCGCCCATTCGTTCAATAGGCGAACAAACGCCACTCCGAGATAAGGGATGCACTCGCCATGATGAGCCAGGAGCAGAACGACCTGATCACCCGCACCGGGCCGAAGGATCCCTGCGGGAAGCTGATGCGGAGCTACTGGCAACCGGCGGCGCTGGTCGACGAGCTTGAAGGTGCGCGGCCGATCCGCCCGGTCAAGCTGCTCGGCGAGAACCTCGTGCTGTTCCGCGACGAGCGAGGGCGCTACGGCCTGATCGATCGCCAATGCGCGCATCGCGGCGCCGACCTCGCCTTCGGGCGGCTCGAACATGGCGGCCTGCGCTGCGCCTTCCATGGCTGGCTGTTCGACGCCACCGGCCAGTGCATCGAGACCCCGGCCGAGCCGAAGGATTCAAAGCTCTGCCAGAACATCCGCCAGCGCTCTTATCCCGTAGTGGAGAAGAGCGGCATCCTCTGGGCCTATCTCGGCGAGGGTGAGCCGCCGGCATTCCCCGAGATAGATTGCTTCGTCGCACCCGGCACGCATACGTTTGCGTTCAAGGGCCACATGGCCTGCAACTGGCTCCAGGCGCTCGAGGTCGGCATCGATCCCGCGCACGCGTCCTACCTGCATCGTTTCTTCGAGGACGAGGACACCTCCACCGCCTACGGCAAGCAGTTCCGCGGCGCCTCCGCGGGCAGCGACCTGCCGATGACGAAGATCCTGCGCGAATACGACCGTCCGATCATTAATGTCGAGCACACCGAATACGGCCTGCGGCTGATCGCGCTGCGCGAGATCGACGAGGAGCGCACCCATGTGCGCGTCACCAACCAGCTGTTCCCGCACGGCTTCGTCATCCCCATGAGCACGGAGATGACGAGCACGCAGTGGCACGTCCCGGTCGACGACGAGAACTGCTACTGGTACGCGATCTTCACCAGCTACACCAACCCTGTCGACAAGAAGAAGATGCGCGACCAGCGGCTCGAGCTCTATGAGCTGCCCGACTACAAATCGCGCAAGAACCGCAGCAACGATTACGGCTTCGATCCGCACGAGCAGCAGACGGCGACCTATACCGGCATGGGCAACGACATCAACGTCCACGACCAGTGGGCGGTGGAGTCGATGGGCGCGATCCAGGACCGCACCAAGGAGCATCTCGGCCAGAGCGACAAGGCGATCGTGCAATACCGCCGCCTGCTGCGGCAGGAGATCGAGAAGGTCGGCGGCGGCGAGAGGCCGATGCTGTTCCTGGACGAGGCCAACGCGCGCAGCATCCAGGGACCGGCGACCATGGACGGCATCGGGCCGACGCGGGGCTGGGAGACCTACTGGATGGAAGTCGACGTCAAGCGCCGCCGCGGCGCGCCCTGGACCGCGCCGGTGCCAAAGGAGATCGCGGATAATGTGCATCGGCTGACGGCGGCGGAGTGATGATGACGGTCTATCCATCGTCATTGCGAGCGCAGCGAAGCAATCCAGACTGTCTCCGCGGACGCAGTTCTGGATTGCTTCGCTGCGCTCGCAATGACGGAGAATGTGGCGCATGCTTCGCGTCTCACGACTAAAGGAGCAATCAAGGTGACCTTCGTCGCGCGTCATGCGCTGTGGTCGGATGAGCAGAGGGACGCGGCGACGCGCATGCGGCGCATCGTCGAGGAGAAAAACCTCGAAGTCATCCGCCTCGCCTTCCCCGACCAGCACGGCATCCTGCGCGGCAAGACCATCATCGCCGCCGAGGCGATCGCCGCGCTGGAGAGCGGCTGCTCCATCACCACCACCATGCTGGCAAAAGACACCTCGCACCGCACGGTGTTTCCGGTGTTCACGTCAGGCGGCGGCTTCGGCATGAAGGAGATGGAGGGTGCGGCCGACGTGCTGATGGTCGCCGATCCCACCACGTTCCGCGTGCTGCCATGGGCGCCGACGACCGGCTGGGTGCTGTGCGACCTCTATTTCAATGACGGCCGCCCGGTGCCGTTCGCAACGCGCGGGCTTTATCGCCAGGTGCTCGATGATCTCGCTGGCCGCGGCCACGATTTCGTCGCCGGGCTCGAGGTCGAATTCCACATCTTCAAGCTCGACGATCCGCATATGCGTGCGGAGGACGCCGGCCAGCCCGGGACGCCGCCCTCGGTGAGCCTGCTCAGCCACGGCTACCAGTATCTCACCGAGCAGCGCTTCGATCAGATGGAGCCGGTGCTGGAGATCCTGCGTCGCGACGTCGTCGCACTCGGGCTGCCCTTGCGTTCGGTCGAGGTCGAGTTCGGGCCAAGCCAGTGCGAGTTCACCTTCGCGCCGAGGAAGGGGCTGGAGCCCGCCGACAACATGGTGCTGTTCCGCTCGGCCGTGAAGCAGGTCGCCCGCCGCCACGGCTATCACGCCACCTTCATGTGCCGGCCGAAACTGCCGAACCTGTTCGCGAGCGGCTGGCATCTGCACCAGTCGATCGTCTCGCGCACCAGCGGCGAGAACCAGTTCATGGCCAAGGAAACGGTCAAGACAGGCGGCGAGCCGCTCAGCGCGTTCGGCCGCGCCTACCTTGCCGGCCTGCTCGACCACGCCCGCGCGTCCACCGTGTTCACCACCCCGACCATCAACGGCTACAAGCGCTACCGCTCCTATTCGCTGGCCCCTGATCGTGCGATCTGGGGCCGCGACAATCGCGGCGTGATGATCCGCGTGCTCGGTGGCGCCAATGACGCCGCAACGCGCCTAGAGAATCGCATCGGCGAGCCCGCCGCCAATCCCTATCTCTACATGGCCTCGCAGATTCTTTCGGGTCTCGACGGCGTCGACCGCAAGCTCGATCCGGGCCCGTCGGCCGACACGCCCTACGAAACCAAGGCGCCGCTGCTGCCGAAGTCGTTGCGCGACGCGGTCGCCGCGCTGAAGGACGATCCGTT
>NZ_JBFUES010000556.1:0-4998 GCF_056403875.1 Bradyrhizobium sp. P2_E8 | reverse complement strand
CACCTGGAGATCGTCGTCGTATTCGACCTCGGTGACCGCGTCATTATATTTCAGCATGTTCTGGTTGAGCAGATAGCCCAGCGCCAGATATTCCGGATAGTCGCCGATCGTCATCATGGTGACGATCTCCTGGGAGTTCAGGTAGAGCGTCAGCGGCCGCTCCATCGGCACCTTGATCTCGACCTTGGCGCCGCTTTGGTCGGTCCCGGTCACGCTCTGGGTCAGGCGCGGGTCATCCGGGTTGGGGACGATCAGGGGCACCGGGGCTTTGTCGATCTTCATCATGGCCACGACGTTAGCATGACATTCGGGTCAAGCCGATATAAGCATGCTGGCGGAAAGCGAAAATGCCGCCTCGTCGTCATTGCGAGCGCAGCGAAGCAATCCAGGAATGCCCCCGCGGAGACAGTCTGGATTGCTTCGCTACGCTCGCAATGACGGTGGGGAGAGCGGTTCCACCAAAGACCCAGTCGCTCGCGGAGACGGATCGGTTATGAAAGTCATCGGCCTTGCAGGCTGGAGCGGCGCGGGCAAGACCACGCTTTTGACGCGGCTGATCCCGCATTTCAGCGCGCAGGGCCTGCGCGTCTCTGTCATCAAGCATGCGCATCACCAGTTCGACGTCGACGTGCCAGGCAAGGATTCCTGGCGCCATCGCGAGGCGGGTGCCGCCGAGGTGCTGGTTGCCTCGTCAAGCCGCTGGGCTCTGATGCACGAACTGCGCGGGGCGGCGGAGCCGCGGCTGCCGGAACTCCTGGGCAAGCTGTCTGCGGTCGATCTCGTCGTGGTCGAGGGTTTCAAGCGCGAGCCGCACCGCAAGATCGAGGTCTATCGTGCCGGCAACGGCAAGCCGTTGCTGTTTCCCGACGATCCCGGAATTGCCGGAATCGCGACCGATGCCCAGATTGACACCCGGCTGCCGACCGTCCATCTCGACGATATCCCGGCCGCGGCGGCGTTGCTGTTGCGTGCGGCGATGCCGGTCGAGGAAGCGGTCGCGAAAAGCGTTGCGATGCGCTGACGAGGGACCATGGCGCAACTGTCTGACGATTGCTTTGCCTTTGGCGGACCGATGATGTCGGTCGACGAGGCCGTTGGCCTGATCACGACGCGCGTCAACGCGATTGCCGATCTCGAAACCGTGGCGCTGGTCGATGCGGACGGGCGCGTGCTGGCCCGAGACATCGCCGCGCCCCTGCCGCTGCCGCCCTTCACCAATTCCGCCGTCGACGGCTATGCCGTGCGCAATGCCGATCTTCCGGACAGTGCGGAACGGGCGTTCCCGCTCGATGGCCGCATCCAGGCCGGCGGCCCTGTTCAGGCGCCGATCAGGCCTGGCCACACCGCGCGCATCTTTACCGGGGCGCCGATGCCGCCGGATGCCGGGACCGTCTTCATGCAGGAGGATGTCCGCATCGATGATTCCGGCAAGGTCGTGCTGCCGCCGGGGCTGAGGCCGGGCGCCAATGTCCGCCCTGCCGGCGAGGACATTCCCCAGGGACACATTGCGCTGCGCGCCGGCCAGCGGCTGCGGCCACAGCATGTCGCGCTTGCCGCGGCGTTCGGCCTTATCAGGCTCGACGTCGTCAGGCGCATCCGCGTTGCGGTGTTCTCGACCGGCGACGAGCTTGCGTCGCCGGGCGAGCCGCGCGCGGCCTCGCAGCTGTTCGACTCCAACCGCTTCATGCTGATGGCGATGCTGCGCCGGCTCGGCTGCGAGGTCAGCGACCTCGGCATCCTGCGTGACGAGCGGACCTCGCTTGCCGATGGCTTGAAGCAGGTTGCAGGCAGCCACGACCTGATCCTCACCACCGGCGGCGTCTCGACCGGCGAGGAGGATCACGTCAAGGCGGCGGTCGAGAGCATCGGCTCGCTGGTGCTGTGGCGGATGGCGATCAAGCCGGGCCGTCCGGTGGCGATGGGCATCATCGGCGGCACGCCGCTGATCGGCCTGCCCGGCAATCCCGTCGCGAGTTTCGTCACCTTCGTCCATGTGGTGCGGCCGACGGCGCTGGCGCTGATGGGTGGTTCGCCGGAACCGCTGTTGCCGATCCCGGTGCGCGCGGCGTTCGCCTACAAGAAGAAGATCGGCCGCCGCGAATATGTCCGCGCCTCGCTGCGGCGCGGAGAAGACGGCGCGCTGGAGGCCATCAAGTTCCCGCGCGAAGGCGCCGGGCTGTTGTCGTCGCTGGTCGAGACCGACGGCCTCGTCGAACTCGGCGAGGACATCACGCGTGTCGAGCCAGGACAGGGCGTGGGTTTCCTGCCCTATGCCGATCTGCTCTGACCGGTTGCGTTGACGGCAGGGACCGGCACCGCCATGTTGCGCCCATGACCAGAACCACGCTCGATCTCACCGGGCTGAAATGCCCGCTGCCCGCCCTGAAGACACGCAAGGCGCTCAAACCGTTGCAGCCGGGCGATCAGCTCGAGGTGTACTGCACCGATCCCCTGTCGGTGATTGACATTCCGAACCTGATTCGCGAGACCGGCGACACGGTGGAGATCACCGAGCGCAACGACGCGCGCATCGTGTTCTTGATAGAAAAAACAAATGGTCCGATAAGCAACGCCAATGGTGCGCTGCGTTCGTGAGCGCGTTACCGCGTTGATACCGACCTTTTGTCTATCGACATCGATCATGGCTTCTGCCCAAATTGACTATCTCCGTGCGGGCGCGGAGGTTGAGTGTTGTCTGCGATACGCGGATCAACGGGCCAAACACGAAGCTTGCACGTCGTATCGGGCATAGAGCCCCCGCTCGCGGGGTTTATTTTTCGGAGGCGCGTGACCGATCCTGGCGCGCGCCGGATGATGATGCGGGGCAGCGGGGACAGCTGGCTGCACCGTGAATGGCTGAGGATCAGGATCTTAGCGGCAGGCTGCTCAGAAGGGCGGCTTAGGGGAGGACTGTATGTCTACTATTGAGAGCGCTGGAACGATTTCAGGCGCTGGCGCCGGCTTTCTTGATCGTGAGCGGACGATCGCGACCGCAGGCTTCAATCGCTGGCTGGTGCCGCCTGCGGCGCTGTGCATCCATTTGTGTATCGGCATGGCCTACGGCTTCTCGGTGTTCTGGTTGCCGCTCTCACGCGCGATCGGGCTGACCGCGCCGAAGGTCTGCGGGGATATTTCGCTGTTCCAGGAACTGTTCACAACCAGCTGCGACTGGAAGGTCGCCAGCATGGGATGGATGTACACCCTGTTCTTCGTGTTGCTCGGTATCGCGGCTGCAGTCTGGGGCGGCTGGCTGGAACGCGTGGGACCGCGCAAGGCCGGCTTCGTCTCGGCGCTCTGCTGGTGCGGCGGCCTCTTCCTCGGTGCGATCGGGGTCTACACCCATCAGCTCTGGCTGCTGTGGCTGGGCTCGGGCGTGATCGGGGGCATCGGTCTTGGCCTTGGCTATATCTCGCCGGTGTCGACGCTGGTGAAGTGGTTTCCGGACCGCCGCGGCATGGCGACCGGCATGGCCATCATGGGCTTCGGCGGCGGCGCCATGATCGGCGCGCCGCTGGCGAACCTCCTGATGAACTACTTCAAGAGTCCGACGTCGGTCGGCGTCTGGGAGACCTTCGTTGCGATGGGCGTCATCTACTTCGTGTTCATGATGATCGGCGCGTTCCGCTATCGCTTGCCGCCGCCCGGCTGGCAGCCGGAAGGCTGGACCCCGCCGTCCAAGGCCAACGCGATGATCTCGAAGAACAACGTTCATCTCAACGACGCACACAAGACGCCGCAGTTCTGGCTGATCTGGTGGGTGCTCTGCCTGAACGTGTCGGCCGGCATCGGCGTGATCGGCATGGCCTCGCCCATGCTTCAGGAGATCTTCGCCGGCAAGCTGATCGGCCTGCCGGACGTCGGCTTCAACGCGCTCGATGCCGGGCAGAAGGCGCAGATCGCAGCGATCGCCGCGGGCTTTGCCGGATTGCTGTCGCTGTTCAACATCGGCGGCCGCTTCTTCTGGGCGTCGCTGTCGGACAAGATCGGACGCAAGAATACCTACTACACCTTCTTCATCCTCGGCATCGTGCTCTATGCGCTGGCGCCGACCTTTGCGGCGATGGGCTCGAAGCTGCTGTTCGTGCTCGGCTTCGGCATCATCCTGTCGATGTATGGCGGCGGCTTCGCGACCGTGCCGGCCTATCTCGCCGACATGTTCGGCACGCAGTTCGTCGGCGCCATCCACGGCCGGCTGCTGACGGCATGGTCCACCGCGGGCATCATCGGCCCCGTCGTGGTCAACTACATCCGCGAGTTCCAGCTCGCGGCCGGCGTGCCGCGCGACCAGCTCTATAACACCACCATGTACATCCTGTGCGCGATGCTGATCGCGGGCCTGATCTGCAACTATCTGATCAAGCCGGTCGATTCGAAGTGGCACATGAAGGATGCCGACGTCGCCAAGTTGCAGGCGGCGAGCGCCAGCGCCGCCGCGGCGGGGCCGCACGGCTCCTACGGCATCGGGTTCGGCGGGCTTGACGCCAAGGCGGCGCTGTTCTGGGCCTTCGTCGGCATTCCCCTGCTCTGGGGTGTCTGGAAGACGCTGGAGAGCGCGGTCAAGATATTCTGATCGCCATCAAGACAGCCGCGGGATGCTCATCATCGGCGTCCCGCGGCGTTCGCCTTTCAGACACCATCGAGACTGGGACTTAGGGGGAATTGAAATGCTTCGTACCCGAATTTGCCTTGCGGCCGTGTTGCTGGTCGCTGGCCTTCATGCCGCGTCCGCGCAAACCGCGGCGGCACCTGCCACCACCGCACCGGCGGCGACGACGGAGGCCAAGCCGGGCAAGATCAAGCTCACCATGCAGAAGCTGAAGGACATGAAGGCGAAGTGGTCCGCCAACAAGCCGAAGCTCAAGGCCTGCCGCGCCGACGTGAAGTCCAAGGGCCTCGCCGGCGACGACCGCTGGTTCTACATCGAGGAGTGCATGAGCAAGACCTGAGGTCGGGTTCCGCGAACAGTTCGAGGCAAGGGGGCATGGGGTTGTTGGCCGC
>NZ_JBFUES010000555.1:0-5005 GCF_056403875.1 Bradyrhizobium sp. P2_E8 | reverse complement strand
CAGCAGCTCGCCGAGCGCAACGTCGAGGTCGAGCGCAAGAACCAGGAAATCGAGCAGGCCCGCCGTGCGCTCGAGGAGAAGGCGACGGAGCTCGCCCTCACCTCGAAGTACAAGTCCGAATTCCTGGCCAATATGAGCCACGAGCTGCGCACACCGCTGAACTCGATCCTGATCCTGGGACAGCAACTCACCGACAATCCGGACGGCAACCTCTCGGCCAAGCAGGTCGAATTCGCCCGCACCATCCACGGCGCCGGCACCGACCTGCTCAACCTCATCAGCGACATTCTCGATCTCTCCAAGATCGAGTCCGGCACGGTGACGGTGGACGCCGAGGAAATCCTGACTGCGAACCTGCTCGAAACCGTCGGGCGGCCGTTCCGGCACGAGGCGGAGAACCGCAACCTGTCGTTCAAGATCGACGTCGACCCGAACCTCGCGCGCAGCATCGTCACCGACTCCAAGCGCCTGCAACAGGTCCTGAAGAACCTGCTCTCCAACGCCTTCAAGTTCACCGCCGAAGGCGAAGTGCGCCTGAAGGTCGGCGGCGCGCTCGGCGGCTGGGGAACGGATCACCCGGTGCTGAATTCCGCGCCGGCCGTGATCGCGTTCGAGGTGTCCGATACCGGCATCGGCATTCCCCTGGAGAAGCAGAAGCTGATCTTCGAGGCGTTCCAGCAGGCCGACGCCGGCACCAGCCGCAAATATGGCGGCACCGGCCTTGGCCTCGCCATCAGCCGCGAGCTCGCCAGCCTGCTCGGCGGCGAAATCCATCTGCGCAGCGCGCCGGGCAAGGGCTCGTCCTTCATCCTTTATCTGCCGTTGAAATATTCCGGCCCGACACTTGCGCCGCGCGCGACGCCACAGCAATACAGCCAGCCACCGGCGCTGCAACCGACGGCGCCCGAGCAGCGCGTCATCGAGCAGCTTCCCGACGACCGTCTCAATCTCGAACCCGGCGACAGCATCCTCCTGATCGTAGAGGACGACCCGCATTACGCACGCGTGCTGGTCGATCTCGCGCGCGACAAGGGTTTCAAGGTGCTGGTCGCGGCTCGCGGTGCCGAGGCGCTGGAACTTGCCAAGCAATACCAGCCGAGAGCGGTCTCGCTGGACGTGTTCCTGCCGGACATGCTCGGCTGGACGGTGCTGAGCCAGCTCAAGCACAATCCGCTGACGCGCCACATCCCCGTGCAGATCATCACGCTCGACGAGGACCGCCAGCATGCGCTGGCGCGCGGCGCGTTCTCCTTCGTCAACAAGCCGACGACGACCGAGGGGGTTTCGGCCGCGCTGGCGCAGATCAAGGAATATGCGCGGCCGCGGCGCAAGCGGCTCCTGATCGTCGAGGACAACGAGGCCGAGCGGCTCTCGATCCGCGAGCTCCTGCATCACGACGACATCGAGATCGTGACGACCGACACCGGCGCCGGCGCACTCTCGACGCTGCGCGAAGCGCCCTGCGATTGCGTGGTGCTGGACCTGCGCCTGCCCGACATGAGCGGTTTCGAGGTGCTGGACCAGATCCGCCACGACGAAGCACTTTCGAACATTCCGGTGGTGGTGTTCACCGGCCGCGAGCTCTCGGCGGAGGAAGATGCCGAGCTCCACACCATGGCGCGCAGCATCGTGGTCAAGGGCGTGGAATCGCCCGAGCGCCTGCTCGACGAGACCGCATTGTTCCTGCACCGCGTGATCACGGAACTGCCGGTCGAGAAGCAGCGCATGCTGGAGAAGCTGAACAGTTCCGACGAGGACCTGATCGGCAAGACCGCGCTGCTGGTCGACGACGACGCCCGGAACATCTTCGCGCTGTCGAGCGTGCTGGAACGGCGCGGAATGAAGGTGCTGACGGCGACCACCGGCCGCGAGGCGGTGACGCTGGTCGAGTCCAATCCGGAAATCGCCATCGTGCTGATGGACATCATGATGCCCCAGATGGATGGCTATCAGACCATCGGCGTGATCCGCGAAAATCCGGCCTTCGCGCGCCTGCCGATCATCGCGTTGACCGCCAAGGCAATGAAGGGCGACCGCGAGAAATGCCTGGAAGCCGGCGCGTCCGACTACCTCGCCAAGCCCGTCAACACCGATCAATTGCTGCTTGCGATCCGCATGTGGCTGCACCGCTGAGCTGGACGCGCGAATGGACCACGAAAAGGTCAACATCCTCCTCGTCGACGACCAGCCGGCCAAGCTGCTCGCCTATGAGGTGATCTTGAAGGAACTGGGCGAGAACCTCGTGATCGCCTCGTCCGGCCGCGAGGCGCTGGAGGTGCTGCTCAAGACCGAGATCGCGGTGATCCTGGTCGACGTCTGCATGCCCGAGCTCGATGGCTTCGAGCTCGCGGCGATGATCCGGGAGCATCCGCGCTTCCAGAAGACGGCGATGATCTTCATCTCGGCCATTCAGGTGAGCGACATCGACCGGTTGCGCGGCTATGAGATGGGCGCGGTCGACTATGTTCCTGTGCCCGTGGTGCCGGAGGTGTTGCGCGCCAAGATCAAGGTGTTTGCCGAGCTCTATCGCAAGACCCGCGAGCTCGAACGGCTGAACCAGGAACTCGAGGATCGCGTTCGCGCGCGCACGGCCGAGCTGGAGAACTCGACCGCAAAGCTGCGCGAGAGCGAACAGCGCCGCAGCATGGCGATCGCCGCCGGCAAGATGGGATCCTGGGACTGGGACTGGATCAACGGCGACTGGATGTGGGACGAGGGCCAGTATCGCATTTTCGGCGTGACGCCGGAGACCTTCAACGTCACCTCGGCGAACATCCAGGCTCTGCTGCACCCTGACGACGTCGACCGGTTTGGCCAGGCGATCGCCGCGTTCAACACCGGGGCGCACGCCTATGAAGGCGAGTTTCGCGTCAGCAGGCCCGACGGCGAGGTGCGCTGGTGCGTCGGCACGGCGGCCGCAACCGTGGACCAGGCCGGCCGCGTGGTGCGCGTGAGCGGTGTCACCGTGGACATCACCGACCGCAAGCGGGCCGAGGAGCGGCAGAATCTGCTGGCGCGCGAAGTCGATCATCGTGCCAAGAATGCGCTGGCGCTGGCGCAATCGATCGTGCGTCTCACCCGAGCCGACGAGGTCAAGGCCTATGTCAACGCCGTCGAGGGGCGTATCAACGCGCTGGCGCGCGTGCATACGATCCTGTCGCTGTCGAGCTGGCAGGGCGCCGAACTCTCGAAGCTGATCGACGAGGAACTCGCGCCCTATTCGCTCGGCGGCCAGATCAAGCTGGCGGGGCCCGAGGTTCAGTTGCTGCCGGCAACCGCCCAGACGCTGGCGCTGGCGCTGCACGAGCTTTTCACCAACTCGGCCAAGTATGGCGCACTCTCGACGCGGTCGGGGCGGCTCATGATCGGCTGGCAGGTCAAGGAGGACCACCTCACATTGATCTGGGAGGAATCCGGCGGCCCACTTGTGAGGACGCCGAAATCTCGCGGCTTCGGCACGCGGAGCCTGCTTGCGAGCGTCGAGTCCCAGCTCGGCGGACAGGCGCAATTCGATTGGCGCGCCGAGGGCCTGTTGTGCCGCCTGGAAGTGCCGTTGACCCGGAAGACCCCGACCGCGGCCGCGCAGGGCAAGTTCGACGCCGCCACCTCCCTCGCGCTCCAGCGCGCGTCGGGTTAACCCGACGCGGCGACTTTCATGCGCTGCACCGACCGCGGTTCATGGGCGATGCGCCCTTCGAGCCAGGCTTCTGTTTGCGCGAGATCGCGTAACGCCATCGCATAGCGGCGGGCCGCGCTTCGCTCGGCACCGCGTGGCAACTTGCGCGCCTTGCGCAGCATATCGGCGGCCGCGTTTCGATAGGCCAGTGAGCGATAGAGAAAGACAACCTTACCCATATCGAATGTTCCCGTGTTGACGGCTTCCATGGTCGCAAGGTCGGCATGAACGTCGGATGAAGCCCGACGTGACAAATCGTTCATGCCAATGGAACCCGAAATCGCCGGCTGCGTTGCACGGATGATCGAGGTCGGTTCCATGCGTGTGAGAAAGTCGCCGAAAAAGTCGCGAAGTCTGATCTCTCCAACCGGCATCATCACGATCATGACGCACGCGATGATGGGCGCGGCGCTCGGCCTCGCCTTCGGTCTCGCGCTCATTCTATCCAACCCGCCGGTCGCAAATTTGCTGAAACATGGCGGAGATTCGGCCGCTGCCGTTTTCGTCGTCACGTTAGTGACGACTTTCGCAATCGGCGCGATGCTCACAGGTATCGTGTTCATCATCGCCGAGGACAAGGAATCTTGAACCGCGCGTGAAACCTGCGAACTGCTTTGTCGGGAACTCCGGCGGCGGATGGCAGTTGGCTGCCTGCGTCATTTTAACTCAGGGAGTTCCCGCGCATGAAGACGACCAAGCTCGCCCTCGCCATGATGTTGGCAACCGGCCTCGCCGCCGCCCCGTTCGCCGCGCAGGCGAAGTCGCACAAGGCGAAACATGAATCCTCGACGTCGTCCTCGCAGACGACGGGCGCCAACACGAAATCCAAGAGCGCGGATCCCTCCGGTCAGGGCGGCTCCGGTCCCGGCTCCGACCAGGGCGGCACCATGACGAACAACAAGGGCACGACCAACGCCAAGTAGGCTCGCCGCCGTTCATCGAAGGCCCCGCGATCGCGGGGCCTTCTTGCTTTGGTGTTCGCTCCAATCCTTCTCACGCCATCGTCCGCGCGCGCTTCAGCTGCGCCGGATGTCGGCGATGTTCAGGCCACCGCCCGCGGAGTTCGTCTTCACGAGGTGATCGAGCTGCGCCCGCTTGCGTGCGATCAGAAGCTGGGCCGCGGCATCGTCGAGACCCTCGCGCTGCAATTGCCGGATCGCGGATCCCAGTTCGAGGATCTCGGCGCGCAGTCTCAAAATCCGGTACGTGTCCGGGTCTTCCTCCATGGCGCGCTCCCAAAATGTCTCAGCGGCGCGCGATTGCGCGCACGGGACCCGCGGCTTTCTTGAGGGAACGAAGACGCACACGATCGCGAACATCCGGCAGGAC
>NZ_JBFUES010000554.1:0-5011 GCF_056403875.1 Bradyrhizobium sp. P2_E8 | reverse complement strand
CTTGCCGCCCATGAAGCAGGCCGTGCGCACCCCGTGGCCTTGGCGCAAGGAGAGCGGCAACAGCACCAGCGGCCTGCGCTCGGCATCGCGGGCGATCACGATGAAGGGGCGCGCGCCATCGCAGCCGCCGACCAGCCGCTGCCAGRGACTGAGCAGGTCGAAGCGCTGGTAGGGCGTGAAGAGGTGGCCGCTCTCCTCGAAGGCGCGCCAGACCGGCTCGGCCTCGCCGGGATCCCGGACGATATCGACATGCGCGATGCGGCTCGCTTTCGACCGCGCTGGCGCTTCTGCCGTCCGGCTTTGCATCGCCGCAGCCATGGTCATTCGCGAAACCTGTCGAGAAATCAAAAATATGCGTATTTCGGCCTGTGGCCGACCTTTGCAAAGAAATGTCAACAAAGGGTAATGACAATGGACGAGGGAACGGGCCGCCGGCGAGCGCGAAGGTGGGATATTGGCATCCGACGACAGATGGCTGGAACGGCTGCGCCTCGAGCTGACCTGGTTCACCGGCCAGGCTGCGCTGCGCAGTCGTGGGGCCGGCGCCATGCTGCGCTTTGCGCACGTACGGCCGCGGCGGCGCGGCGGGTTTCAGCCGCTGCGCGAGAGCGAGATCACGCCGCAATTCCTCGACCGTGCCATTCGGGCGCTGAAGCGCTGGAACTACGACATTCTCGGCATGGACGAGGTCTGCCGGCGTGCGGTGACGCTGCCGGAGAAGCGGCGCTTCGTGGCGCTCACCTTCGACGGCGCGCCTAAGAATCTCATCACGTTCGCCTATCCGGTGCTGGCCCGCCACRCCGTGCCGTTCACGATCTATGTGCCTACCGCATTTCCCGATGGCGTCGGGGAAGCCTGGTGGCTCGGGCTCGAGCAGGTGATCGCGCGCGAGAGCCGCATCAGCCTGATGATGGGCGAGAAGGAGCAGCGCTTCACCGTCACTGATAATGCCGAGAAGCGGGCGTTGTTCTCGCATCTCGAGAGCTGGCTGCGCTCGCTGCCGCCGGCGGATGTGTCGGCTGCGATCGCCGATCTCTGCACGCGCTACCGGATCGATCTCGCCAGGCTCTCGCGCGAGGCGTCGATGGATTGGGAGGATTTGGCGAAGCTTGCGGCCGATCCGCTCGTCACGATCGGCAGCGCGACGGTGAACTATCCCGTTCTCGCCAACATGAAGGACACGGCGGCGCTGCGCGAGATGACGATGGGAAAGGTGGTTGCGGAAGCGGCCTTCCACCGCGAGATCAGACATCTCGCCTTTCCGTTTGGCGATCGCGCCTCGTTCCGGCGCAGCCACGTGGTGATGGCGGAGGAGGCGGGCTTTGCCAGTGCGGTGTCGACCATACCGGGCATCGTGGATGCGGAAGGGCGAACCAATCTGCGCGCGCTGCCGCGGATTTCCTGGGACGGCCGGGTGCGCTCGCTGCGCATGCTGCGCGTGCTGGTGTCGGGAATTGCCTTTGCGCCGGTGAAACCGACGGGCCGCGCGACGTAGCAGCGTTACGTCGACTTGGCGCGATCAGGCCGCTGCATCCAGCTCACGATCGGCATCGCCGGCAGCACCCAGCCCATGCCGACCACCACGTAGTAGATCGCCTGCCGCCAGCCGGATTCGGCGATCCACGGCATCTGCGCCAGCGCCATGCCGAGCAGGGCCCAGACCGTGGCCAGCACCAGGAGCAGGATGGCGCCGAGGAACTTGCGGGTGCGGATCGTCATGACGGAATGCTGCGGCTTTCGCGTAACTTGCGCTGCGGGAGCGGGGGACTATAAGGGGCACGCAATCCGGTTCAAGCCTCCTGGTTCAAGTCTCTTTGGCACAAGGTTTGGTTTCGCCCTGAAATGACGACGAATTCCGCCCCGTCCGAGCCGTATCGCGCCGTGCGCTGGTGGCTGATTTCCGTGGCCGCGCTGATCGCGCTGATGGTGCTGGTCGGCGGCGCGACGCGGCTGACGGAATCCGGTCTCTCGATCGTCGAATGGAAGCCGGTGACGGGCAGCCTGCCGCCGCTCTCGGAGGTGCAGTGGGCCGCGGCGTTCGAGGCCTACAAGAAGATCCCGCAATATCGCGAGCTCAACGCGGGCATGAGCCTGTCCGAGTTCAAGGAGATCTTCTGGTGGGAGTGGAGCCACCGGCTGCTCGGCCGCTTCATCGGCGTCGCGTATCTGTTGCCGTTCCTGTYCTTCCTGTGGCGCGGTGGCCTGTCCGGTGAGTTGAAGCGCAGGCTGTGGCTGCTGTTCGCGCTCGGCGGGCTGCAAGGAGCGGTCGGCTGGTGGATGGTGGCCTCGGGTCTCACGGAGCGGGTCGAGGTGTCGCAATATCGGCTGGCGACGCATCTGGTGCTCGCGCTGCTGATCTTCGCCGGCATTGTCTGGACGGTACGGCGATTGGCTGACCGGCCGAAGATCGCAGGTCCCGCGCGGCTGCGGTTCACAAGTGCGCTGCTGCTCGTCGCGACCTTCGTGCAGATCTATTTCGGTGCGCTGGTCGCGGGCCTGCGTGCGGGGCGCGCCTACAACACCTGGCCGCAGATCGACGGTGCGTTCATTCCCTCCGCCGAGCGGCTGTGGTTCGAGACGCCGTGGTGGCGCAACATGTTCGACAATGTGCTGACGGTGCAGTTCGAGCACCGCATGACGGCCTATGCGCTGTTTGTGCTGGCGGCGCTGCACGCGTTCGATGCGGTGCGCTCGCGCGCAGGTTCAGCGGCGAGCGGCGCGCTGTGGCTGTTCGCGGCGGTGAGCCTGCAAGCTCTACTCGGCATCCTTACGCTGCTCAACCAGGTGCCGATCGGGCTCGCGCTCGCGCACCAGGCGGTTGCGATCGTGGTGCTCACGCTTGCGGTGATGCAGGTGGAACGGCTGGCCTCGCGGCAATCTGCGCAAGCCCAGCCACGCGCGGTCCCGGTCGGTCAGCCCGGCTGATCACCATCAGCCCGGCCGATCAGCAATAGCCGTAGACGCCGCACGCGTAGGGCAGGCGCCAGAAATAGTCGACCTGCTTGCCGCCGTAATACGAGCCCTGATAGTCGTAGTCCCAGGGGCGGCCGTAATAGCCCGGCAGCGTGTGAGAGCCGGGCAGGAGCGGCGTGCCCGGCAGATTGCGGATGTAGCTGCCGATGCCATAGGCCGGCGAGATCAGCGCATCCGGATCGGTCTCGACATAGACCTGTGGCGCCTCCTGCGGCGGCACGGCGGCCCGCCGCTTCGGCGTGGCCGGAAGATCGGCGGCGAGCGCGCTTGAGAGCGTCAGCATCGCCGCAAGGGCAGGCAGCATCCAGCGCAGCATCGTCGGCTCCGAATCAAAGGGTGATCCAAAGACGATGTATGCGGCAGATGTGGTTAATGACTGTTAACCGGGCGTCGTCATTCCGGGGCGGTGCGAAGCACCGAACCCGGAATCCAGAGATGACCCGGCAATATCGAGATTCCGGGTTCGCGCTTCGCGCGCCCCGGAATGACTCAGGGGCTTACGCCCCCAGCGCCTGCTCCAGGTCCGCGATCAGGTCTTCCTTGTCCTCGATGCCGATCGAGAGCCGCACCACGTCGGGGCCGGCGCCGGACTTCACCTTGGCGGCGTCGTCGAGCTGGCTGTGCGTGGTCGAGGCCGGGTGGATCACCAGCGAGCGGGTGTCGCCGACATTGGCCAGATGCGAGAACAGCTGCAGCTTCGACACCAGGCTGACGCCTGCGTCATAGCCGCCCTTCAGGCTGAAGGTGAACACGGCGCCTGCGCCCTTCGGCGCGTATTTGCGCGCAAGCTGGTTGTACTTGTCGCTGGCAAGGCCCGCATAGCTCACCGAGGCCACCGCCGGATGGCCGGCGAGGAATTCGGCGACCGCCTTGGCGTTGTCGCAGTGCTTCTGCATGCGCAGCGGCAGCGTCTCGATGCCGGTGAGGATCATGAAGGCGTTGAACGGCGACAGCGCCGGCCCGAGGTCGCGCAAGCCGAGCACGCGGCAGGCGATCGCGAAGGCGAAATTGCCAAAGGTCTCCTGGAGGCGGATGCCGTGATATTCCGGCCGCGGCTCCGACAGCATCGGGTATTTGCCGCCCGCCGACCAGTCGAACGTGCCGGCATCGACGATGATGCCGCCGAGCGAATTGCCGTGGCCGCCCAGAAACTTCGTCAGCGAGTGCACGACGATGTCGGCGCCGTGGTCGATCGGCCGGATCAGGTAGGGCGAGGCCAGCGTGTTGTCGACGATCAGCGGCACGCCCGCCTTGCGCGCGACCGTCGAGACCGCCTCGATGTCGGTGATGCTGCCGCCGGGATTGGCGATGGACTCGATGAAGATCGCCTTGGTGCGCGGGGTGATGGCGCGCTCGAAGCTGGCGATGTCATCGGAATCGGCCCACACCACGTTCCAGCCGAAGCTCTTGAACGCATGCGTGAACTGGTTGATCGAGCCGCCATAGAGCTTTCGTGCGGCGATGAACTCGTCGCCGGGCTGGAGCAATTGCTGCAACACCACGACCTGCGCGGCGTGGCCGGAGGCAACGGCCAGCGCGGCCGTGCCGCCTTCGAGCGCCGCAACGCGTTCTTCCAGCACCGCGTTGGTGGGGTTGCCGATGCGGGTATAGATGTTGCCGAACGCCTGCAATCCAAACAGCGAGGCGGCATGGTCGGCGTCGTTGAAGACGAAAGAGGTCGTTTGATAAATCGGAGTCGCGCGCGCACCGGTCGTGGGGTCGGGCTGTGCACCGGCATGCACGGCGAGAGTTGAAAATCCCGGAAGGCGATCGCTCATTGAGGGCGTCCTGTTCTTGTGGTCTGAAATCGCGCGGCATGCTGATCGGCGCCGCTGCTGGCGTCAAGGCGCGACTTCACAACGGAACGATCGTGCTGCGTATTGTCGCGTTCGCGAAACGAATCCTTCGCAGTTGCGTCAGCTTTGCTCGCTCTTGTTTTTGGCGGCACGATCGGATGCCGCGGTATCGCCGCCGCCGACACTCATCCGATTGAGGGATAGCCGCATGCCTTGCGTCGGCGCTGGCGCGCGCTTGGAGC
>NZ_JBFUES010000553.1:0-5013 GCF_056403875.1 Bradyrhizobium sp. P2_E8 | reverse complement strand
ACGTGCTCGTGGTGCGCGGTTCCGCCGAAGTCGTGACCTCAGTGGCGGCGAATAGCGGGGCGAGCTTTTCTAATTCCGGCTTCCTGCATCTGGTGCGACGTTCGGAAGGAGATAGAATCCTTGCCGAATCGGTGGGTCTTCGAAAGGACATTCCCCGTCATCTCTTCCACCAGCTTATCTCCAAAGCCTCGGAAGAGGTTCGGCAAAAGCTGGAGCGGGAGCGCCCAGATATCGAGCCCCAGGTCCATCGAGTAGTTGTTGATGTCACCGGTGCAATTCATGCCAGATTTGGTCCGGCTTCGAAGGGCTATTTCACCGCCAAGCGATCGGTTGCTAAGCTGCGGGAGCGAGGCGAGCTGAACGAAGACAAGATCTTCGATTTTGCTCACTCTCTCAAGTTCAACGAAACAGCCGTTGCGCTATCGTTACTGTGCACGCTCCCCATCGACATCGTAGAACGTGCACTAATTGATAAGGATCGCGAGCTTGCGTTGATCCTAGCTAAATCGTTGGACCTCTCATGGCCAACTGCAATGGCGTTGCTGTTCTTGGGAGCGCCGAACTATCGAATTACGGCCGGCGACCTCGACAAGTTGAAGCTCGATTTTGCTCGGCTGGAGGTCAATACCTGTCGTGGGGTGATAACGCTCTATCGATCACGAAAAGCCGAGGTGGGCTCCGCACCTATGCAGCGGGCAGCTATGCAGACTTAGCCTTTGAGACGAGCTGACTAGCCTCCTCAACTAGGGCCGACGAGCTGACGAGCATCGGTCCGTCTGCGGCTAACCCTGCACAATACCCGAAGCGACCGGTATGCTGGTATGCACACACCGAAGCTACTCCTCGCTCGCGAATTTGCTGCGTACGGTTGGAGCGCGACGCGGCCCACCTTGATCCTCCACGGCGCATGCTGATCAAGCGATCAAGGCGAGCCGCGGTGTTCTCGAAGAAGGGGCACCGGTCCGGCCGATCCAGTGGGTCGCCGCATCGACCGGCTCCTTCACCACGCGTGCTGACTATCTGCGGCGACAGCTACCGGATCCCATCGAGCGCGAGAGCGGCCCATGAAGCGCCGCCCCTCCCGTCGGCGACGCTTGCTTGCGTCTCATCGCCGGCAGAGCCAACCCGCAAGCGAGAAAAAGAACCTTAGGGTGAGGGCAAGTTCTCCTTGACGGAAAGGGGCGGTACCGGATGGCATTTGACACGAATTGCGCTAGGATTGAGTTTTCAGATGGGGATTGTCCCATGTTCGATAGTGCCACTACCGCGCTATTGCGCGCGGTCCTTGATGAGRTATGCGAGTGAGCTGCTGCCGGTTTGATGGACACCCGGTTAAGCTAATCCCACCTTGCGCTCGAACTCAACCGGGCTGAGATAGCCGATGGTCGAGTGCCTGCGGGCCGTACGCTCGGTCTTGAGCGAGGAGAAGAAGCTCTCCATCGCCGCGTTGTCCCAGACGTTGCCGGAGCGGCTCATGCTGCAAAAGATGCCGTGGTCGGCCATCAGGCGCTGGAACTGCTCGCTGGTGTACTGGCTGCCCTGGTCGGAGTGATGCAACAGCGCATCCGGCTTGCCGCGTCGCCAGACGGCCATCAGCAATGCGTCCGTCACGAGCTGTGCCGTCATGGCGGCACTCATCGACCAGCCCACCACGCGACGTGAGAACAGGTCGATCACCGCTGCGACATAGAGCCAGCCTTCGGCCGTCCAGAGATAGGTGAAGTCGGCGATCCATTTCTGGTTGGGACGCTCGGCGGCGAACTGCCGGTCAAGGAGGTTCGCCGGTACGGTCTCGAGCTGTCGATCGCCGTCATCCTTCGGCAAGCGCCGACGTCGCGGCCGCGCCCGCAAGCCTTGCAGGCGCATCAGCCGCTCAATCCGGTGCAGGCCGCAATCCGCCCCGTCGGCGAGCAGGTCACGCCACACCCGGCGTGCGCCATAGGTGCGGTCGCTGGCGACGAAGCTGGCCTTGACCTTGCCACCGAGCTCCTCGTCGCTGCGGGATCTGGCGCTGGGAGAGCGGTTCAGCCAGGCATGGAAGCCCGACCGCGACACTCCCAGCGCATCGCATAGCCATGCCACCGGCCAGATCGTCCGGTGCTTCGCGACGAAGGCGAACTTCATGTCGCTTCCTTCGCGAAGTAGGCTGCGGCCTTTTTTAGGATATCCCGCTCGGCCTTCAGCTTGGCGACCTCGCGGCGCAGCCGCTCGATCTCCTGCTGCTCGGGCTTCATCTGCCCATGGCCGGGAAAGGCCTGCACCGGGTCAGAGCCGAACTCCTTCACCCATTTGCGCAGTACGTTCTCATGAACCCCCAGGTCGCGGCCGGCTTGCGCCACGGACACCCCGCGCTCCCTGACAAGCTTGACCGCTTCGATCTTGAACTCTCGGCTGAACTTCCGTCTCTGCATGACCAACCTCCGGCTTGATAAAACACCCAATCTCGGTGTCCATCAAACCGGCAGCAGCTCAGGATCGAACAAGCCCGGGCTGACTTGCAGACCTACATCGATGGGGTGAGGTCAAAGCTGCACTAGACGATCGAGAAGCTCTCTCCATCGGTGCGCTCTCACCGGGACTCCGGACCGAGTGATTGGATCTTTGCCGTTCGAGGAGTCTCGCTTTAGAGTGGGATCATTCAAGACCCAACCGCTCCTGAGAACGGCTTCAATCAATTCAGTTTCCAAAAGGAGTACCGGATGGGACCTGTTCAGACGAAGCCCCCTCCTGAGAGGCATCGATATGGATATTCGGCGATACGGGCTAGTCCTCGGAATGGCAACGTTATTCTTCGCTGTAAGCGCGAGCGCGCGAGATCTAAATGGCCGATACGCCAACTCGCCTCTTAAGGCTTGGTTTGACCAGCTGTCAAGCGGTAAAGGACGGTGTTGTTCGATAGCTGACGGCAACAGTGTTGCCGACCCAGATTGGGAGTCAAAGAACGGGCATTATCGCGTTCGGTTAAAGGGTGAGTGGATCGACGTCCCCGATGATGCAGTAGTTAGGGAGCCAAACCGTGCTGGACAAACGATGGTTTGGCCGTTGGACGAACTGGACGGGTTGGGAATTCGCTGCTTCATGCCGGGAAACATGAGCTAGATGCCGTAATTGGAGCGGACAAGGCAAGATTCGCCGAGATGATCGCATTCAATTTCCTCGTGCTGGGTCCTACGTGATTAAAACAGAATAGGTCATCAGGCCTGTGAATGCCGACCGAAAAGTGACCCCCATCGGCGCGTTCGGGACCCCTTCAAGTCACTGATTGTGTTGAATCTAATTGATCGGAGCCCACGCCGATCAAGGTCGAGACCCCGCGCCGAAACACAAGTGACCGTGACGAGTCATCCGTCACGTCTGCTAAGGGCCAAGCGGATGTTTAGCTGTCCGGGTGAAACCACCCAAGGATCGCCACGCCGAAGCACGCAAACGCGCAGACGATCCGCATGCCGATTGTCGTCCAGTACCACATCGGCTCGGAATCCCTCTCAAAGATCCAATTCCTTGGGGCCGGGAAGAAACTGTCCAAGATACTGCCGGTGGCAAGGCTGTACGCGATTTTTCTCTCGACCAAGCCGGACCAAAGGGCCCGGCAGCAATCGAAGCAGAAATAGATCGCAACGACGCGAGCCAGTACCTCATAAAGAAAAAACTGCATTCGCAAATCCATTCGCCAACTTCGAAGGTGATGCCCGGCCCCTCGTTCGGCGAGGCAGGGTGTGGGTTG
Organism: Bradyrhizobium sp. P2_E8; assembly: GCF_056403875.1. Classification (NCBI taxonomy): domain Bacteria; kingdom Pseudomonadati; phylum Pseudomonadota; class Alphaproteobacteria; order Hyphomicrobiales; family Nitrobacteraceae; genus Bradyrhizobium; species Bradyrhizobium sp. P2_E8. The sequence continues at coordinate 1,289 of NZ_JBFUES010000553.1, read as the reverse complement.
TTGGTGGACTTGACGAGCGCCACTTTGCTCAGTGTGGCCGATTCTGATGCTGGTTCAGTTCCATGAACAATACGAAGCCGTGCGGTTCGGGGGCTAATGCTGCCGTGCGGATTATGGCGCGCCATTCAGAACATAGATCCGAACAACAGCCGGTTCCTAGCTTCAGGCGCTTCTCTTTGTCCGATAGATCTTTTTAATTGGAACGTCGTACGGCCGAGGCGGCCACACGCCTCCTGCTTTTAGATATGCATCAAGGACAGCTTCAGACCACGCCTTCATTGCCAGCGTCTTCAGCGGCATTCGCTGCGTCACGCTATAGAACTTTTCGGTCGTCGGAGATCTGGCCTCCGGGTCCTTATCATCAAGCGGAGGAGCGTGACCCAGGAATGCAGATGACGCAGCTGCCGATAACCCCGGATAGTTTTCCAAAAAGTGTGTAGCGGCCGACCTAACGGTGTGCAGCGAGAAATCCGGCAGGCCAGCTAGGACGTTTGGATGCGCAGATTCCTTAAGGCCCTTCATGTTTCGAAGATGGTCAGCAAGCGAGGACGGATGGATCGCGATATCTGTCGGTCTATCGTAGCCGACGCCGTCCCGCTGCTCGCGGCGCGTCGAGGCAAAAACCCATTTCGTCTTGTGGCCAAAGCCGTGCGAGATGTTGATCAGGGCCTGCCAATCAGCGATCGAGGAATTTATCACGTGCAGTCCCATGGGCGGAACGGGAAGCATGAAATCTTTGCGCGCCTTCATCTGGTCTTCCGTCCATAACGCCGTTCCCCAGCCGTCCTCGCCGAGCGCGTCGCTCTGTTGCACATTCGCACGCTCAAGAAGAGTAGTGGATCCACGGCGATTGGCTGTTAGCGCGATCCACCAGATGCCCCACCTTATCCCTGGCGAGATCTTTTCCTCGGCTACCTTTCCCGCGCAGAAATCTTCGTGGCGCGCGAGCAGGTCACCCACGTGCTGCACCCGAAAGCCCGTTTTGCGAGACCGAAGCTTTTCGGCGTTTGCCTGCATCATGCTGATTTCTTCGCTTGAGGGCTGCGGTGGCTCAATCTGCGGCCACCACGGTGCCGGCACGACGAACCCAGACTCGTGCGAATTGCTGTAAGCCCAGGTCAGCATGGATTTAGCGTATGCCAAGAATTTCTCCCGAGGTCGTACGCCATTGATTGCTCGTATGGCGGAGCCGAGCACATGAGCGTTAAGGGCAGTGAGGGGGACATCCTGAAGGACAGTAAGCGATGGCCGTTTCGCCGCGCTGAAGGTGCCGGTCTTTCGGTCTATGC
>NZ_JBFUES010000552.1:0-5016 GCF_056403875.1 Bradyrhizobium sp. P2_E8 | reverse complement strand
GTCGCGGTCAGCGTCAGCGGCGCGTGGCCGGCCAGCAGCCGGGCGACCTCGTCGGCGCGCTTTTCGAGGGCGGCAAGATCCTCGACGACCTCGCCGAGCAGCCCGACGCCGGCGGCTTCAGTGGCGTCAATGAGGCGCGCGGTGAAGATCAGATCCTTGACGCGCGCGGCGCCAATGAGCGCGGTGAGACGGCTGACATTGGACATCGACAGGCAGTTGCCGAGTGTCCGGGCAATGGGAAATCCGATTTTGGCGCTTCTGGTGCCGATGCGCAGGTCGCAGGCCGCGGCGATGCCCGCCCCGCCGCCGGTACAGAACCCGTTGATCGCGGCGATGGTCGGGACCCGGCACTGTTCGAGCGTGGTGAGCACGCGATCGATCCGGTTCTCGTAGTCGATCGCGTCCTGCGGCGTCTTGAATTCGCGGAACTGGTTGATGTCGGTGCCCGAGGCGAAGGCCTTGTCGCCGGCCCCACGCAGCACGAGCACCTTGATCGATTGATCGCGGTTGGCCTCTTCGCAGATCGCCGCGAGGCGCTCGTACATGGCGAAGGTGAAGGCGTTGCGCGCCTGCGGGCGATTGAAGGTGATCCGCCCGATGCCGTCGTTGCATTCAAAAACGAGGTCGTCCGCCTCCGCAGCCAGGTCCATTACCTCATATCCTCTTGTTTTTTACATTTTTGAATGCAAAATTTGGGATTAGCAAGCCGGAACTTCCAGATTTCGACCGATTACTTCGTTTTTGCATTCAAACAGGAGTCGCGTGCCATGCTTCACGAGGAGGTCGTCGGCCGCATCCGCGCCATCCTGCTCGACGGTGAGATCCCGCCGGGCGCGCGGATTCCCGAGCGCGAGCTGTGCGACCGGCTCCAGATCTCGCGCACGCCGCTGCGCGAAGCGCTCAAGGTGCTCGCGGCCGAAGGCCTCGTGCAGCTCCTGCCCCATCGCGGCTCGCGCGCGGCAAAGCTGACCGACAAGGACATGCGCGACCTGTTCGAGGTCTGCCAGGGCCTCGAAGCCCTCGCCGGCGAGCTCGCCTGCGAGCGCATCACCGACGCCGAGATCGGCGAGATCGCCGCCGCGCACACGGACATGGTACAGCGTTATCGCGAGGGCGACCTGATCCAGTACTATCGCGGCAACCGAGCCATTCACGAAGCCATCGTCGCCGCGGCCGGAAATCCCGCACTGACCGGGCTCTACGCCTCCGTGACCGCGCGCATTCGCCGCGCGCGCTACGTCACGCCGATGACACCGCAGCGCTGGGCGTTCGCCGTGAAGGAGCACGAGGCGATCCTGAACGCGCTGCAGCGGCGCGACGGTGCCGGCCTCTCGCACATCCTGCGAGCGCATCTGCGCCATAAGCGCGAAGAGGTCTTGCAGGCGGGCTTTGCCGAGACGGAAGCAAGCGACCTCGCGCTGCGGATCGCGTGAGGCGGGCTTGCCCGGCGAGCATTCGTTCGACCCATTCGGCGTCTGGCCTTCGCGCCGCTTCGCTGCGATAACCGCCTCGAAGATCGGTCATAAGATCAGGCGACGCCGCAATGAACAAACCGCTGCCCTCAGACCCGTCGCTCGTGTGACCTCCGACAGCACGGGAAGCGCACCGCAAGGCGGCTTTGCCGATCTCGTTCCCGAACACGGCGTTTCCCGCATTGAAGCCAGCCTGCCGTTCTGGCGCGACTTGCTCGGCTTCGAGCTCGCCTATGATCGCCCCGGTGCGCGATTTGCGTATCTCGTCCGAGGACGCTTGCAAGTCATGCTCTGCGAATTGAACGGACGCTGGGAGACGGCCGAGATGCAGCGGCCATTCGGACGCGGCGTCAATTTCCAGATGGTCGTCGATCGCATTGATCCCATGCTGAGGGCTCTCGGCGATGCCAAATGGCCGCTCTACGAGCAGCCGAACGAAGCCTGGTATCGGGTCGGCGATCAGGAATTCGGCCAGCGTGAATTCCTCGTCCAGGATCCGGATGGTTACCTCGTGCGCTTCGTCGAACGCCTGGGCACGCGCACGCCATCCTGACGCAAAAAGATTCGTTCCTGCCGCATCGCGCGATCAGGAGACACAATCGCGACACAATCGTTGATTGCATTGCGATGGCGCGCGAAAAGTTGCGCAAAACAGAAGACAAAGGCGGAGGAAACGCATGACACTCGATGTCTCACGTCGATCCCTGTTCGCATTGGGGGCTGGCCTTGGCGCCAGCGCAATGCTCGGCGGCAGCGCGCTTGCCCGCGCTCCCAAACTCGGCACCCAGACTCCCTATTGGCACCGCTTCGTTCTCGGCGACGCCGAAGTGACCGTCGTCTCCGACGGACCGCTGCCGCTCGGCGATCCCTCCGGGACCTTCACCGGCGTTCCCAAGGAAGAGGTGAAGAAGATGCTGGCGGACAATTTCCTGTCGCCGGACAACGTAGTGCTCGAGCAGAACTCCCCGATCGTCAACACCGGCGACAAGCTTATCCTGTTCGACACCGGCATGGGCAGCTCCAAGATGTTCGGCGCCACCACCGGCCGCCAACAGAAGAGCATGGCGGAAGCCGGCATCAAGCCGGAGGACATCGATGCCGTGGTCTGCTCGCACGCGCATATCGACCACATCGGCGGCATCGTGGATGCCAACAACAAGCCGCTGTTTCCGAACGCGCAGATCTACATCTCCCAGACCGATTTCGACTTCTGGACCGACGAAGGCAAGCTCGGCAGCGCGGCCAAGGACTTCGTGGTTCACGCCCGCAAGAATCTGCTGCCGGTCCGCGACCGCATCGTGTTCTTCAAGGACGGCCAGGAATTTTTGCCGGGCGTGCAGGCGATCGCCGCGCCCGGTCACACCGTCGGCCACACCATCTTCCTGGTCAGCTCGGCCGGCAAATCCTTCGCCTTCCTCGGCGACCTCTCGCACCATTCGGTGCTGCTGCTGGAGCGGCCGCGGATGGAATTCTCCTACGACACCGACCCGAAGCAGGCAGCCGAGTCGCGCGTCAAGCTGCTCACCATGCTGGCGGCCAACAAGACGCCCGTGATGTCCTATCACTTCGCCTGGCCCGGCTACGGCCACGTCGCGAAGGCCGGCGACGGCTTCCACTACTATCCCGAACCGATGCAGATGACGCTGTAGTCGACATCAAGCCCGGGTCGCGCATGTGCGGCCCGGGCCGTTCGCTTGATCTGCCCGACAGAGGGGAATGATCCCTGACCGGTTCCCGTCGCGGCACAACGACCCTTCTGGAGCATTTTCCGGCAAGGCAGGCCCGTTCCAGGCAAGAGTTCGCCTCACTGCTCGGGTAAGAGTCCCTTGGCATCACTTTCATCGACGTGAGCGCGTGACGCCCTTTTGGTCTTGCGCCGCTCACGCTCGCAAAATGCTCAGGAGACATGCCATGAAGATCGTCGTGATCGGCGGCAGCGGACTGATCGGATCCAAGCTCGTTGCGAGGCTCAAGCAGCAAGGCCACGTGGTCGTCGCGGCCTCCCCGAAAACAGGCGTGAACGCCGTGACCGGGGAAGGCCTCGCTGACGCGCTGGCGGGCGCGGATGTCGTGGTCGATGTCGCCAACGCGCCGTCCTGGGAGCCCGCCGCCGTGCTCGAATTCTTCCAGCGTTCGAGCCAAAACCTCGCCGCGACCGAGGCTGCAGCTTCCGTCAAGCATCATGTCGCGCTGTCGATCGTGGGAACCGATCGCTCGCCCGACATCGCCTATTTTCGTGCCAAGCTCGCGCAGGAGACCATCGTCAAGGCATCTCCGGTCCCCTACTCGATCGTTCGCGCCACGCAGTTTTTTGAATTCCTCGGCGCCATTGCCGAGACGGGCGCGGCCGACGGCCGGATCGTCGTGCCATCGGCGTTGTTTCAGCCGATCGCATCCGACGACGTGGTCGCTTCCCTCGCGGACGTCGCGACGGGACGTCCGCTCAACGGCACGATCGATATCGCGGGACCGGAAAAAGCTCCCTTCAACGAGTTCGTTGCGCGCCGCCTGAGAGCGTCCGGCGATAGCCGCCCGGTGGTGGGAGACGCCAAGGCTCCGTATTACGGATCTCCCATCGCGGACACCTCGCTGGTCCCGCTCGGCGAGGCGCGGCTCGGGAAAACGCCGCTCGCAACATGGCTCGCGACGGCCTGACGTCCCAAGGTCGCCGCAACCACGGCAATGAAGGAAATCCCATGCGCAGATTGCTGATCGCAACGGCGGCTTACGCCGCATTCCTCCTCGCGGCCCATGCAGCCGAGACGCAGCCGGCCGCGAAGTCGGCCAAAGTGACCGTCGTGTTCGACCAGGTCCTGCCGAACGCCCCCGGCAAGAGCATGAAGGGCGTGCTGGTCGAGTATGGTCCCGGAGGCTCTTCCCCGGCCCACACCCACGCGCGCTCCGCGTTCATCTATGCCACGGTGCTCGAGGGAGCGATACGAAGCCAGGTCAATGACGAACCGGCCAAGGTGTTTCACAAGGGAGAGAACTTCTTCGAGAAGCCCGGCGATCGCCATGCCGTCAGCACCAACGCCAGCGATACCGAGCCGGCGAAGCTGCTGGCCGTGTTCGTGGTGGACACAACCGACACCGAGCTGACGACGCCGATCGTGAAGTAGCGCGCGGGCCCAGGCGCCTCAGCGCAAGATATCAGCAGCCGAGCTTTTCGGCGATGCCGCCAAAATCCCTGGCGACGATGTCCCAGTTGCCGGTGGCTTCGAAGTCCACCTTCTGCAACGGCCCATACTCCGTCGGCCGCGCCACGAACGCGGTCTTGAGCCCGTTCTTCTGCGCGGCGGCGAGATCGCCGTTGTGGGCGGCGACCATCATCACCTCGCCCGGCTGGAGGCCGAGCAGGCGCGCAGCGCCGAGATAGGTCTCGGGATCGGGCTTGTAGTGCTCGAAAAGCTCCGCGGACATGACGAGGTCCCACGGCAGGCCTGCGAACTTCGCCATGTTGGTGAGCAGCGCGACGTTGCCGTTCGACAGCGGCGAGATGACGAATTTCGACTTCAGCCGCGTTAGCCCCGCGACGCTGTCGGGC